>JAEDFN010000077.1 GCA_016292775.1 Paludibacteraceae bacterium | reverse complement strand
CCTTATCGTCAGTAGAATAAGGGATTTTCTCATTGTTACCATAAACACTTGAAGATGACGCATAAACAAGATGCTCAACCGGATGGTGACGGCATGCCTCAAGAATGTTGTAAAAGCCTATGAGGTTGCTTTCGATATAGCTATCAGGGTTCGTGATGCTGTAACGCACTCCGGCTTGGGCGGCAAGATTTACCACCACATCAATCCTGTTTTCCGTGAATACTTGCTCGATGAGGGTTTTGTCGGCAATGCTACCTTTGATGAACACCCAATCTTTGGTTAGGCTTTCAATTTCCTTCAATCTTTCGTATTTGAGATTGACATCATAGTAATCGGTGATGGAGTCAATACCAATGACCTTGATAGGCTCAAAGTCGTTCAACAAACGTTTCACCAGATTGCTACCGATGAAGCCTGCGGCTCCCGTGACAAGAATAGTATTGCCGGTCAAATCAATGTTATAGGGTAACATGGAATTTTATTTTAAAATTTCTATTTAATAAAAATCGGTTAAAATAAGGGTGAGATTATTTTTTTTAGAAGAGAAATTGTTTGTAATGAAAGGTGTAAGACGAGATGTATTTACAAAAAGATGTATGGATTATCTGCTGCGAACAGGTGGTTGTATCACCTCCGAAACAGAAATTTTCAACAGAGAAACAATGTGTTACCAAAAATCAAAAATTCTAATTCGGAAATGCAGAATTGTGGATTTAATTGGCTGCAAAAAGAGGGAAACATGAATTGTAGGAGTGAGTGGATGTAGAGCAATAAAGAGTATTTACAAAATAGAGCGTATTCACAATTCACCCGACCGATTATAATGTTTTGTTTTTCAACATCTTACAGCCGTGAGTACAAATTATCTTCTTTTGATGGTTTTAGAATAAATGTACCTTCATTTAAATGTATTTGTATGTTGCAAAGGTAAAAAAAGTTTTTCAAACTACAAATTTTTCTTTTACATTAATTTAATAAAAAACAAAATTAAAAAATGCTTACTCTATAAATAGTTGATTTTTAAACAATAATTCGGGATTAAGAAATAAAAAAAAGTGAACTTCGTTACAATTTATGAGTAGCTACATCGCCGAGAAGCCATTTGACGTCGTAGATTATGTGATTCTGGGCGGTGATGGAGCTGTAATCGATAGAGCGGAACTCATCATGTGCCACGGCGAGGATGACGGCATCATAACGGCACATCGGGAGTGATGTATTTATCTCTATACCATATTCATGTTGCACTGCCGAGGCATCGACCCAAGGATCGTAAACCGACACATTAATATTATACTCTTTCAGTGAACGATAGATATCATACACACGGGTATTGCGGATATCAGGGCAGTTTTCCTTAAACGAGAAACCAAGGATAAGAACCTCGCTACCAAGTACTTGTATATTGTTTTTCAGCATTGCTTTGATAACCATACGCGCCACATACTCCCCCATTCCATCGTTCATCCGGCGTCCTGCAAGGATAATCTCAGGGTTGTAACCATAACGTTGAGCACACTGAGCGAGGTAGTACGGGTCCACCCCTATACAATGTCCCCCAACGAGACCGGGGCGGAAAGGCAAGAAATTCCATTTAGTACCCGCAGCCTCGAGAACAGCCTGAGTATCAATATCCATGAGATTGAAAATTTTTGCCAATTCATTTACAAAAGCAATATTAATATCGCGCTGAGCATTCTCTATCACCTTAGCAGCCTCCGCCACCATAATAGATTGGGCACGATGTGTACCTGCCTCAATGACAGACGAATAGATATCATCTACCAGTTGCGCAACAGCCGGAGTACTACCCGAAGTGATTTTTTGTATTTTCTCTACAGTATGCAGTTTATCGCCCGGGTTGATACGCTCCGGGGAGTACCCTGCAAAGAAATCGACATTATATTTCAAACCGGAAGAACGTTCGATTACAGGTACGCATTCATGCTCCGTGACACCGGGATAAACCGTTGATTCATACACTACTATATCGCCTTTATGGAGTACGCTACCCACAAGAGCGGAAGCATCGAGAAGCGGGGTGAGGTCCGGCTTATTATCCTTATCCAAAGGAGTCGGCACAGCGATAACATAGAAATTACAATCTGCAATAAGGGCTTTGTCGGCAGTGCAGAGGAAACCATGATTATCGATAGCATCGCGCAAGAGGGAGTCATCGACATCGAGCAGAGAATCATGACCCGACATCAACGTACTGATTCTGACGGTATTAAGGTCGAAGCCCACCGTTGGGAATTTTGTAGAGAAGATACGGGCAAGAGGGAGACCGACATAACCGAGGCCTACAACGCAAATTTTTATTTCGCTTATCTTCTTTAACGATTCATCCGTTCTTTGTAGCATAACTGTTTTGGGGTTTTTAATTTATTATTTTAAATATGTTAGCCGTTAGCTATTGGCCTTTGGCTCTGTTGCTTCGCTCCTTCAAACAACAACCCTCCTTTACGCCAAATAACTCGTTTTTCTTAACGCTTATCCGTTAAGGCGACTTTTGGGGGTGCAGAGAGCTTATCTGTTAAGGCGACTTTTTGGGGTAGTGAGGCAATAAAAATCAATACTACTTCAACAAAACTAAATGCAAAGGTAGTCAAATTTTGAATAGCAAACTAATTTTTTCTTGCTTTTCTGTACGATCTACAAGTCTACTAGTCTACAAGTCTACAAGTCAACGGGTCAACGGGTCTACGAGTCAACAGGTCTACGAGTCAACGAGGATACAAAGGCTACAAGGCTACAAGGAGGAATAATTATTTGAATTTTATCAATTTAGATAGTTGAACAAAGTAATCATTCGACCAAATATCGAGTTCTTTAGGATTTTTCACAAAAGATATAACATCAGCCTTTACCTGAGCAATGTCAGTTGTAACCAACTTATGTTCAAGCACTTCGTAAAACGATTCTTTAGTGATTACCTCGTTATTAAACTGCAAAACTCGCTCAGCAAAATGAGAGAAATCCAGAGGTATATTATTACGCACATACCATTCGAAATCGTACCAATCCCTACCCTTCACTCTATTTTTCCAGGACCTGTAAATCAAAGCATGCATTTTACCTGCAAAAAGATCCGGCAAAGTAAAACAACGAGTAATAAAAGAGCACGGAATAAGCATTAATTTGTTCTCTGTTTCAAACTTCATAGGCGGATTAATATCCACTTCAATTTTGATTTTTATTGATTTTTCGGAGTTGAAAACGACATCATATACATCGGTATTATCTTTAAGAAAAGCCGATTCCACTTTTCCAAAATTTTTCTTCTCTTTTTTTGTAATCTCCACTTTTCTACCCACTAAATCAAATTGGTCTATAATAAAAGGAAAATAGTGTGTAAAATCAAAATTATTATCTGCAGACAGGAGTGAAAAATCCATATCTTCAGAAAATCTTTGCAAATTATGAAAAATACGCAAACAGGTGCCACCATAAAAAGCGGCTTTATCAAAAAATCCACCATTATAAAGACCTGCAAGAATAATTTGTTGATTAACTTCAAAGATAGCATTGCGCTTTTGTTGCTCTGTTGACAAATCGTAAACAGAGAGCATTTTATTATATATATCGTTCATAATCTGTTTTTTAAATATTTTATTATCGGAAGAATAGAATTTGCTTTCTTACCTACCTCCACATATTTTTCAAAAATTGTAACATCCATATTTAGCAAATCGTCAATTTCCATACGAATATCCTCTTGAAGGTACATTTCAATATCCTTCCTATAACGAATATTAACTAAAGGGGAGTTAGCAATCAAATCACAAAGAGCCTTTTCGGGAGTAGCTATCATAAAAGAGTAGTTTTGTTTGTTAACATAAGTAACTCCGACACTAAAAGAATCTCGTTTAATACTCCGATAATCGAAACGACCAAAAGGTGTATCAAAGAATCGGGAGTGCTTAAGCGTCATAGACTGAGTAACATAGACCTCCTCCGGTATCAAACCATAGTAACGCAAAGCAGAGGACATAGAAACATATGACGGAGCATACAAATGATTAGCTATCAACTCGGTAGAAAGAATTGCATGCGATATCTTAGGATTTACAACATAAAGTCCCTTCTTGAGTCTGATAATATTACCATTCAATTCTAGATTACGCACCTTTTGATTTCCGGCTTTTACATCGGAAAACAGAGAGACCAATGTAGAGGTGGTAATAGGTATATTTGCCAGATGTTCTAATTCAGTAATCATAAAGTTCGATTGGAAATTTAATGCAAAGGTAGTCAAATTTTGAATAGCAAACTAATTTTTTCTTGCTTTTCTGTAC
>JAEDFN010000004.1 GCA_016292775.1 Paludibacteraceae bacterium | reverse complement strand
TCTGATTTTTCGGATGATTTTTTATTTCCGGATTTTTCCGCTATAGAAATTTTGAAATTTGATGCTTCTCTATGAAAGGCTTCTAACACTAAATCCGCTTGGTCTTCGAATACATCAAAGAATGTAAATTTATTCGTTATCTCTATATCGCCTATCATTATACTCTTATCTTGTGTTACTTCGTTGATAACACCAAGTACGGAGCGTGGTGTAGCATTTTGTTTAAATCCGTATAATATTTTGAGTCTTACCTTTTTACCTTTTTTCTTTTTCTCTTTTTTCTCTGTTTTTAAATCGATATTGATATCTTCCGAGTCTTTGTAATAATCTACGAATCGGTTGAATTCGAGCGATACAAAGCGCGAAATAATTTCTTCTTTTGATAGATAAGATAGTTTCGCAGAGATTTGTGGCATAAACACATCTATCTCTTCATTATTCACTTGTACGTTCTCCATTTTATCTATCATATGAAAGAGCTGCCGTTTGCAGACGTCCATACCTGTAGGTACCATTTTTCTGACGAACTCTTTTTTGATAATCTTTTCTATGTCACGGAGTTTGTTTCTTTCTCGTGAATGAATAATTACACAAGACACACCTTTTTTACCGGCACGCCCCGTTCTTCCCGAGCGATGGGTATATACCTCTACGTCATCCGGAAGGTTATAATTAATTACATGAGTAAGATTGCTTACGTCGAGTCCGCGAGCTGCAACATCAGTGGCTACCAGCACTTGTATGTTTTTTATACGGAATTTATTCATCACGGTATCTCTTTGGGCTTGACTTAAATCACCGTGTAGTGCATCGGCATTATAGCCATCTTTCATTAATTTTTCGGCTACCTCTTTGGTTTCTTGGCGTGTACGACAAAATACGATACCATATATATCCGGGTTCATATCCACAATGCGCTTCAATGCCAAATATCTGTTTGCGGCTTGTACCATATAGTATACGTGCTCTACATTATCCGCCCCGGCATTGCGAGTGCCTACTGCTATCTCCTCTGCATCATGCATATATTTCTTTGCTATTTTTGCAATTTCTTCGGGCATGGTAGCTGAGAATAATAGCGTTCGACGCGATGATGGTGTGTATTCGAGAATAGTTTCCAAATCTTCTTGAAATCCCATGTTGAGCATTTCATCGGCTTCATCCAATACAAGGAACTGAATTTCACTCAAATCCACTTTCTCTCTATTTATCAAATCGATAAGTCGCCCCGGTGTCGCTACCAATATTTGAGGCGGAATATCGAGTTGCTTAAATTGTGATACGATATTTTCTCCTCCGTATACCGGAACGATTTTTATTCCTTTAAGTAATGATGAGTAATTTTTTAAATCATTGGAAATTTGAATACATAGTTCTCGAGTAGGTGCTAAGATAAGAGATTGAATTTTTGTTTCGGAAGAAATTAAATTTAATATAGGCAAACCAAAAGCGGCAGTTTTTCCTGTTCCTGTTTGTGCTAATGCTACTAAATCTCTATTATTTGATAGCATGAATGGTATTACTTTTTCTTGTATCGGCATAGGATTTTCAAATCCCAATTTAGAAACAGCTTCTATTAATTCTTCGCGTAAGCCTAATTCTGAAAATGTTATCATAAATAAGTTCTAATAAAAAGTATTTTTAATTGTTCCCACAATATTTATTATATGTATCATATACATCATGTACGTATTCCACTGTATGTTTTCCGCGGAAGAAGCCATGTTTACAAATACTGTCGTTATAATATTCTTCTTGATTCTTTAATAATAAGTACTTCTCTACATTATTAAACCACACATGTGGATTGGCACCATATTTTTCGGCGAGCGCCATTGCATCGAATATATGACCGGGACCGGCATTATATCCTGCCAACACAAATTTTATTCGCTCTTCTTTATTTTCAATGACAGAGAATATCATTTCAAGCCGTTTTATATACCTTACTCCGGCTTCAATATTTAGTTCCGGATCAAAAGCAGTAACCTCATCAAGACCGAATTTTGCAGCAGTTTTCGGCATTATTTGCATTATACCCATTGCGCCTTGTGACGACATTGTCGACGGATTAAAGCGCGACTCATGGTATGCCAATGATGTTAACAAGCGCCAATCCCACCCTATTACATCGGAATATTTCTTAAAATACTCATCATATGGCGATATAGATCCTGTAGGGATATATGCTTGAAACGACTCGATATAACTGTTATTATAGATATATTTATTATCCAAAATACAAAGCAGGCTCTTATTTAATGTACCACGCCACTCATTTATCGCAGTCAATAAAGAATCGGAAGATTTACGTACTGCCCAAGATTTCGGCAATTTTACACTCGCTTGCAATGAATAATCCAAATTTTGTAATTTGACATTTGCCGTTTTGGCTATATCTTCATCTACAATACAATAGTCTATCTCTCCACTCGACACCATAAGTAGCATTTTATCTATTGATACGGAATCGGGTACAAATTCGTTTATTATCCCTCCGCCTATCTCTTCGTTTATATGGCGCAATCTGGATGCATATTTACTATCCGAACGGGTGTAAACAGTGTCGCCTTTTAAATCTAAAATACTGTTTATCCGCTCTTTACGACGACGTTGAACCACAACCATATTAGAGAACTCTCTATATTCGGGGAATGATAAATATTCTAGATTTTTTCCGGAAATATGAACTCTGAATGCTATCATATCTCCTTCACCTACTACTAATTTATTTATCATATCCTCTACATTATCGGCTACAATCAACTCATATTCCAGATCGAGGTAATCTGCGAAGTTGCGCGACAAATCGTAATCATACCCGCATTCGTTGCCTTTTGTATCAACATAATATGAAAATGCACTCTGAAGTGTAATAACACGCAATTTTCCTCGTTTAAGAATGTCGGTTAAATCATCAGACGACATAACGATATTATCCATATCTACCTCTTCTTTATTTTGTGTATTACAAGAGAAAAATATGAATAATATACTTAAAAGTAATATGAAGTCTAATGACTTATGATTCATCAACGAGTTATATTTAAATGTTTTTCAACGAACATAGTAATGATATCGATTGCAATTTTATTATTACCACCTTCGGGAATTATCAAATCGGCATATCGTTTGGTAGGCTCTATAAATTGCAAATGCATAGGTTTCAAAACCTTTGTATATCTTTTCATTACGTCTTCCGCAGTACGTCCGCGCTCTACAATATCTCGTGAAATTACACGAATAAGACGCTCATCGGAATCGGCATCCACAAAAATTTTCAAGTCCATTTGACTTCTCAAATCAGGATCGCAAAGTGCCAATATTCCTTCTACAATAATTACGTTTTTAGGCTCAATATGAATAGTTTCGGGTTGTCTGGTGCAAGTAAGATACGAGTATGTAGGTTGCTCAATGGCCCTACCTTGTTTTAATTGAGCTATCTGCGATGTAAGCAATTCCCAATCGAAAGCATTCGGATGGTCGAAATTGATATTCTGTCTCTCCTCTACAGGAACATGACTGCTATCTTTATAATATGAGTCTTGCGGTAAAACTACTACCTCCCCTTTAGGAAGACTATCTACTATTTTTCTTACTACAGTGGTTTTTCCGGAACCCGTACCACCTGCTATACCTATTATTATCATGGATGTGTATTTTTTAATTTACAAAGATATAAAAAATCAATTAATTATACAAGGTTATTACTAATGAACATAAAGGCGTGATTGAAAAGCGTTTAACTCTACCATTCTCTTTTGTAACTTTGCAATGAATTCAAAATTTTTCACTCCCCAATCCGGATAAATTAACAAATCTTTAGGACTCTGGCTAATAAATCTTTCAATTCCAATAGTAGGTTTTAATTGCTCCAAAAATCTGATACACAAATCTATATATTCGTTCATTGTAAATGTCATCAAATCGGCACTTCCATTTTGCCATTGTTTTTCCAGCACCGTACCTTTTACAATTTGAAGTTGATGCAACTTGAGCATATCCAAGGGCAATTCATTGATTTTCTTGGCATGAGAAATAAAATCGGTTTCCCTTTCACCTGGCAAACCTAATATTAAATGAGCTCCCACATTTATCCCCCTTTTATGAGTCTCTTCCACAGCCCGAATGCTATCGGAATAGGTATGCCCTCTATTGATTCTTTGTAGTGTTACGTCTGATGTGCTCTCTATTCCATATTCTATCATTACATATTTTTCCTTTGCTATATCTTGATAATAATCAAGCAAATAAGAATCAACGCAATCAGGACGCGTAGCTACTACAATGCCTATTACATTATCTAATTCAAATATACTCTCATAATATTTTTTTAAAGTGGATAGAGAAGAATAAGTATTTGTAAACGACTGAAAATAAGCCAAATATTTTTGACCTTGATAGCGACTGAAAAAATCGATACCCTCTTTCATTTGAGTAACTACATCTTTTGTCGGCAAACAATATTCCGGACTGAAAGATACATTATTGCAAAAAGTACAACCTCCAACGCCTTTTGTTCCGTCTCTATTAGGACAAGTAAAGCCCGCATTGATAGAAATTTTTTGTATACGGGCTCCAAAAATATCCCTAAGATGTTGGTTATAATTATTATATAATTCCATTATTTTCTATGCGATTTATTTTTTGCAAAAGTAACCTTTTTTATCCGTATATCGACAATATTATCAAAAATTATTCTTATCTTTGCAGAGAAAAGTTTGTTGTAGCATAACAGCAATTGTACGTATTCATATTACATAATTCATACGTAATATGTATATGGATAGCTGAATGAAGATGAATAATTATTTAATACCAATAAAATAAAACAACTATGGCAAAAACAATTTGTGATTTACAACCTCAATTGGTTTGGAAAAACTTTAATAAGTTGTGTAGTGTACCTCATCCATCACATCACTTGGAAAAAATTACTAAAGTGATAGTTGATTTTGGAAAAGAGCATGGATTAGAAACTATTGTTGATAAAGCCGGAAATATCATTATTCGCAAACCGGCTACTCCGGGCAGAGAGAATGCAATTCCGGTAGTATTACAAGCTCATATGGATATGGTTCCTCAAAAAAACAATGATAAAGTACACAATTTTGAGACAGACCCTATTGAACCAATGATAGACGGAGAATGGGTTCGTGCAAATGGTACTACCTTAGGAGCCGACAATGGCGTTGGTGTTGCAGCTGGTATGGCTATTCTTGAAAGTAAAGATATTCAACACGGTCCGCTTGAACTTTTTGTTACTGCTGATGAAGAAACAGGCATGTATGGTGCTTTCGGTATGGAGCCGGGCACTTTAAAAGGTAATATTTTACTTAATCTCGACTCTGAAGATTTTGGAGAACTTTATGTAGGATGCGCAGGTGGTGTTGATGCAAATATATCTTGGAAATATCAAGGTGTTGCCGCTATTGCCGATGATGTAGCACTGAAAGTTACAATTAAAGGCCTTAAAGGTGGCCACTCCGGTCTTGAAATAAATTGCGGTCGCGCAAATGCTAACAAATTATTATTCCGTTTCTTAAAAGAAGTTATCTCTCTTTATGAAGCAAGATTAGCTAAAGTTGAAGGTGGAAATATGCGAAACGCTATTCCCCGTGAAGCTTATGCTGTTATTTCCGTTCCTTCTGAAGAGGTTGAAAATATCAAAAAATTAGTTGAAGAGTATTGCGACCTCTTTAATAAAGAGTATTCTATAACAGAGAATAAGATTGAGGTTCTTTGCGAAGAGGTGGAGATGCCTGAATTAATTATCCCTGAAGAGATTCAAGACGACCTTGTTAATGCCATAACAGGATGTCCTAATGGTGTTTTCAGAATGATTCCTGCCATACCGGATACTGTAGAAACTTCTATGAACTTGTCAATTATCGAAGCTGATGCTACTGATATTTCAGTAAAATGCTTGCTAAGAAGTTCTGTAGACAGCAAAAAAGAGGAGCTTGCATCTATGGTAGAGAGTGTATTTACACTTGCAGGTGCTAAAGTAGAATTTTCCGGTAGCTATTCAGGATGGAATCCTAACTTGGATTCTACTATCTTAAATACAATGAAAGAGGTTTACAAACAGGAATTTGGCGAAGAAGCTGCAGTGAAAGTTATTCACGCCGGTTTGGAATGCGGTATCTTAGGTGCTATTGAGCCAAAACTTGACATGGTTTCTTTCGGACCTACAATACGTCACCCTCACTCTCCTGATGAAAAGATCAATATTGAGAGCGTAGGCAAATTCTGGAAACTCCTCGTGGCTACTCTTGAACACTTGAAATGATATCGGAAATATTAATAGACAATATGGAATTTTTTGCTTTTCACGGCTTTTATCCTGAAGAGCAAAGAGTTGGTTGTAAATATACTGTATCTCTTAAACTGATTACTGATTTAAGCAGTGCCGGAAATACTGATGACCTAAACACTACTATTAATTACGAAGAGATATATCAGTTGGTGAAAAAAGAGATGAATATAAATTCAAAATTAATAGAACATGTGGCTTCGCGAATTATCAAAGCTCTAAAAACGAAATACAGCATATTAAAACATGTAGATTTATATTTGTATAAATACAATCCCCCGCTTGGCGGGCAAGTAGAGAGAGTAGGTATACACCTATATGACTAATAAAAAAGCGTGGATAAGAAAATTTTCAAATCCACGCTTTTATTTTTTATAAAAGAAATATTATTTACCTGCAATAGTCTCGATTTCAACAAGAGCACCCATAGGTAAAGCTTTTACTGCAAAGGCAGAACGAGCAGGACATTCGGTATCATAATATTGTTTATAAACCTCATTCATAGCTGCAAAATCTGCCATATCAGATAGAAAAACAGTAGTTTTTACTACATCTTTAAATGTATATCCGGCCTCTTCTAAAATAGCTTTCACATTTTTCAATGATTGATGTGTTTGCTCTGCTACACCGCCTTCAGGAAATTTGCCTGTTTCCGGATTTATAGGAAGTTGTCCTGAGATAAATAACATTCCGTTCACTTGAGTAGCTTGGCTATAAGGACCAATTGCTGCAGGAGCATTTTTTGTTGCAATTACTTTTTTCATTGTTATTATTTTTTATATGTTCATAAATATTTGATTTACAAAAAGTATATAATCTTCAAGGGTAATATATTGTTTAATTTGCTCATAACTCATTTTCATACTATCGATAAAAGTATTGTTATTACCGAGATACTTCAAATACTTTGTACATAATTCTATGGCTTTATCGGTATCGTTATTCACTAAAAATACAAAACCGGCACGCTGATAGTCTTCCTCTACAAATAAATTTTTTTGATATAACTCTTTATAATACTTATATGCATTTTCCTTTTCCCCAAGGAGTAATAATGTCCATCCAAGGCTTTTTTTAACATTGGTGTTATTTTCCGTTACAAAATCCACTTTATAAAGGATATTCTTTTCCTCTTCGTATCTTTTTAATATAGAATAACAACCTGCCAATTTTATAAGTACGGCGACATTATTTTCATTAATTGCCAAAATTGATGTGTAACAATCAATAGCAGAATTAATATCATTTATTTGAATAGAGCAAAATGCACGTTGGCGTAAACTCCAAATATCTTTTTCATCTATCAATTCCGCTCTTTTATATATATCTATTGCTTCGGAAAAACATTTCAATTTTTGATACGAAAAGGCAAAACGTTGATAAAAAAATAAATCCCAATTATTTTGATTTTCAAGACGTAAATAAATTTTATTACATACATCCCACTTCTCAATATCAAAAAATTTATCTGCTATCTCACGTTGGATATTAATATCAAATAATATATTATCATTTAATTGAGAAAAGAAAGTGACAAAATTATCGAATGGATTCAGAAAATAGTGTCCAAACGAAGAGCAAGTAAAAAATCTATAAAGGTCTTGAATATAACTACGTGCAATGGATGGATTTTTTGATAGCGACAATTTATTTTTCCACTCCTCCCCTACTTGATCTTCTTTTAACATATCCAAATCTCCCCCTGATTGTGACAATATACTATCAATCATATTTTTAGGAAATTGTGATAACCCCAAGAATAAGGAGTATTTGTCGGAATCACAAAATTGTTCCATTTTAGAAAAAACATCTATTGTATTTTTATCAGTGTCGGTTTTTGTAAGCGAAGGGTGTGATGGAATAAAAGGTAAAAACCAATTCGGAAGTTCGTTGAAAAAAGAAAAGAATTTCATAGTACTGAAAGTAACGAAATATACATCCGAACCCTCCAATTGTAAGTCCTGAAATTCTCTTACTTTTTCTGCAATATCTTTATTTTCTACTATATCTATCCATTTAGGATTAAGATTATTATCATCGTCTAACACTGCAGTACTATTCTTCATCTCTGAAGAAAATTTCGCCACCTCTTTTAATAATCCATTTTGAATTTTGTCGTAAATACGCTTTGTATCCACGCTCTTTAATATTGTTTTAAGAATTTCAATGATGCTACTTCTGTGACTTTCTTCAAATAAAATCATATTAGCACCATTTATTAACTCCCTATCTTTTATTATTCGTGAATAATATTGTATCAACACAAAAATAAAAGTAGTATATAATCTGGTTTTCAATGCCGAATTACTCTCCTTTATTACAGACTCTACTATTAATAAAAAAAGATTTTTATTAAAAGATAAAAATAATCGAAGCATTACAGCAGAGCATACCATTTGCTTGAGGATGATATCGGTATCGTTTTCAAATAAAATCTGTTTTATATATGGAATAATATTTTGAGGTTTATCTTCAAACAATACTTGTATGAAAATATCATGTAAAAGCAATAACTGATCTTCTTTAATATTTTCCGACAAATATAAAGATTTATATTGATTAATTACATGTAAAACCTTAATGTTCTTCTGATTGATAAAATCAACGGTATTAGAATGAAACTGCAACTCATCCAAGATATCAAAAAGATCGTTGGAAATTTTATAAACTATGCTATCTTGCTGAGGGTCGACAACTCCACTTATTTTATATTGAACCATTTGACGAAATACCATATCAATATCATTTAAGGAATCGTATAGATAAACCTTTTCCGGATATTTATTTATGATATTCCTTATTTCTATGATTGCCAACATAAAATATTTATCAGCAATATAGTTGTATATTCTATCTAAGTTCTTCATTAACCCTGTTGGCTGATTTTTGTTAGTTGGTCAATATCCAATACCCTAATTCTTTTACCATTAACCTCTAATAAATTTTCAGAATCAAAACTGGAAAGGGTACGGATTGCATTAGAAGCAGTCATATTTGCATATCCTGCCAAGTCTTCTCTCGATAAATAACCGTTTATATTTTTCGTATTAGGATCAATGCCGTAAATTTCTATTAATTTTAAAATTGTTTCTGCCAATCTTCCTCTAACATGCTTTTGTGTTAAACTGACAAGCCGCATATCGGCAATGGCTAATTCTTGAGAAAGTAAACCGATAAAATAGACCGAAAGTTTATTGTTCGACTCAATTATCTGCTTAAATACAGATAGAGGCACAGCATATAAACTAACATTATCTATGCCTACTGCAGTAGCCACATATCTTGAATTGGAAAAATATGCTCTGTAACCAAAGAGATTTTTTGGACAAATTATTCGTAATAATTGTTGCCTTCCACATACACCTTCTCTATATATTTTTACATGACCTTCTAACAAAAAAAACATATATTCCGGCATCTCTCCATCACGATAAATATACTCGTTCTTCTTGAATTCCAAGAATTTTGTATTCTCTCGTAAATAGATTCTCTCTTCATATGTAAGAGGCTTCCAAATATCTGATATTTCGTCAATAGGCGAAATATTTTTAATCATTTCTTTCATTTTTTCTTGTTATTTTTCTAACCACAAAGGTACAATTATTATTTATAATAACATCATCATTCTCGAAAATTATATATAAAATAGCAGTTATTTACCAATTATTCAATTAATTTGATTATTATTTTATTAAAAAACATTCCACAATGTTAATATTTAGTTAAATATAGTATTATGTATTGCATAGTACAATAAAAGTAAATACATTTGCATCGAGAAATTATTTAAAATAATAGAATAATGAAAATACAAGCTGACAATGTTAAATCACAAATGCGAAAAGGATTTTTGGAGTATTGTATTCTTCTTACACTAAGAAATAACCAAGCTTATGCATCAGACATAATAAATGCACTGAAAAAAGGAAAATTTATTATTGTAGAAGGTACATTGTACCCTATCCTTACTCGGTTAAAGAATAATGAATTACTAAACTACACTTGGGTAGAATCATCATCAGGTCCTCCTAGAAAATATTATCACCTAACAGAAAAAGGGAATGAATTTTTAAAAGAACTTGATGCAGCATGGAGTGAGATATGCTATATTGTAGATTACGTAAAAGAAAACCCGATTTCAGAACCTACTATAGATAACGAAAAAATAATAAACATAAATAAATAATTTAACAATGAAAAAAACATTATCAATAAACCTCAGCGGATTAGTATTCACTATCGATGAAGATGCGTATAATAAATTGCAAACATATTTGCATAAATTATCCGAACATTTCAAAGATGAAAGTGATAGAGAAATTATTTCAGACGTAGAAACAAGGATTGCTGAGATTTTTACTGAAAGACTGAATAAAAATCGAACTGTAGTTACCTTGGAAGATGTGGATTATGTAATCAGTACTCTTGGTAATCCGAATCAATTTGATGACGAAAACGATATAGAAGATAATTCCGAAAATGAATCAAAATCCAATAATTCTAAAAACAAAAAGAAACATAGAAAATTTTACAGAGATGTTGACAACCAAATATTTGGTGGTGTAGCAGCAGGATTAGCTTCTTATATAGGTATTGACGTATCTATAATCAGATTAATTTTTATTCTTCTAACTATTCTCAGTTATTCATGGATGGTGGTGATATATGTAATATTATGGATAATATGTCCCGCTGCAAAAACTACATCTCAAAAACTTGAAATGCAAGGAATAGAACCCTCTATTGAGAATATCAAAGAGTATATCAATAAGATGGATATAAAGAATAATGTTTCTTCTATAGGTAGTGCATTCGGTAATTTTTTTAAAATACTAATGAAAATTTTCGCCATTATTATTGGTGTAATCTTCTGCTCTGTGCTTATCGGCGTTCTCGGTTTGTTAATTGTTGTATCATTATCCATAATTTTCGGGCATTATTCATTCCCGGGCATGGCAATTCCTACTTCAGATACTATTATTTTTGTTATATCCTTAATTCTAACTGCAATACTTCCGATATTAATGATTATCGTAAGTATTATTCAAATCTTTAAACGTAATAACAGTAAAAATAATGGATATATTAAATTCTTGTGGATTAACAGTATAGTATGGATTATTGCACTTATCATTTCTTTGACTTTATTCTTCAAACACGATTTCAAACCATTTATTTACAATAGATATTTTGAAAAAAATAAAAATATTTATACGGAAGAGAAGCTTAATAATGTTCAGTACAATAGTATAAAAATATCTTCCGGAGTATCTGCATACTTGGAAAAAGACTCTTTAAATTTCGTAGAAATTATAGGTAATGAAAATTACCTGAGAAATATTAATTTGGATACTTCTAAAAACACATTATATGTTTCTTTGAATTCACAATCACACTATAATTTTTACGATGATAACAAAGTGGTAATTCACTATTCAGATACAATTGACGATATCAGTACTTCTTCCGCCGGATCAATTACAAATACAAGCGATACTCCTTTATTGGTAAAGAATTTAAAAATAAGATCAAACTCCGCCGGTATTATTAACTTGAATATTGAATGTGATACTCTTTATGTAGAAGCATCATCTTCTGCCGAAATCAATTTATCCGGCAAGGCAAAATGTTCGTATTTAAATTCATCATCAGCTGCAGATATAAATACAAAAAATATGCAATGTATTAATAGCAGTATTCTCTCTTCTTCCGCAGCTAAAATTACTGCAAGAGGTGACTCTTTATATATAATCTCAACATCAAGCGGTGTTGTGAAATACAATAAAAACTGCTCGTATAAAATAATTAACGTCTCCTCAGGAGGTACTGCAAAGCCATATAATAAATAATTTTTTTCATAACATACTTTTATCAAGAAAGGGACCGGATAGTAATATTTGGTCTCTTTTCTTGTATAAATAAATTATTAAATATAACTTTGCAAAAAATAAAATAATTAATAACTATCCTTAAATCAATACATAGACAATGAAAAACAAATTATTATTGCCTGTTATCTTGCTTTTTTTATTAGTATGCAATATATCTGCAGAGGAAAATAATTTAAATATAGACTCTCTATACAAATACGAGATATATGGTTTTGTAAGAAATGATTTTACATTTGACAGTAGAAAATCGATAGCGGCAGTAGGCGAATTATTCTATTTCATTCCTTATGACCGGCAATTCTCTGCCAATGGCAAGGATCTTAATGCAGTATACTCTACCCGCTTATTGGCTGTAACTACCAGATTTGGTTTTAATTTCACATCACCGGTATATTCAAATAACTTTCAAATTTCAGCAAAAATAGAGACCGACTTTTGTGGAGCTGCAAATTATATCACATTATTTAGAATAAGACAAGCCTTTGTATCTTTAAATTGGAAACACCATAATATAATTACAGGGCAAACTTGGCATCCAATGACCGGTGAATTAATCCCTTCGATAGTTTCTTTAAATACAGGAGCCCCTTTTAATCCTTTTTCCAGAGCTCCACAATTAAGATATAATGCACTGATAAACAACTTTACTATTTCAGCTGCAGCAATTTATCAACTGCAATATCCATCTCCGGGGCCTGAAGGAAACTCTACAAACTATCAAATATTTAAAGGGTTGCCGGAATTTTATTTCGGTTTATCATACAAAAATAAATTTGTTAAAATTGGTGCCGGAATTGAATATCTAAATATTTCACCAAGAAAAAATTTTACGGATGAATTGGGAAACATTTTTACTGTAACCGATAGAGCTTCTTCTTATTGTACGCAATTATTTCTACAACTAACAAATAAAGGATTTGATTTTAAAGCAAAGAGTGTATATGGTGGAAACATGGGGCACCTATTGATGATGTCGGGTTATGGTGCTTCAAATTTATTACCTGATGCTGTTTCATACGAATATTCACCTATCTATCAATCATCAACATGGGCCACATTATCTTACACTTATGCAAAAAATAAACATGCTATAACTTCAACAATATTAGGAGGATATATCAAAAATTTGGGAGCATCTAAAAATTTGATACCGGAAAAAGTTTATTTTAGAGGAAATGCCAATTTTGATGATATTTTCCGTATTGCTCCATCTGTGACTTACCAATATAATAATAACTTAAACGTTGGTTTGGAATATGAATATACCGGCGTTCATTATGGAGAATTGAATCCCGACTATACCGTATTCAATACACACCTTGTGGGTAACAACAGATTATACGTCATTTTAGTATATAAATTCAACCATTTATTTACTTCAAAAAAGAAATAAATCTTTTTTAGTAAATATAGTCATTCTATAAAATATTTTTATTAAATTTGCGGTGCATTATAAGTGCCATTTTGCAGAGATGGTGCTTTTTGACTTTTATGTTAACCTAACGTATTTATATTATACTAGTTATGAATAATAAACTTCAAGAATTAACCGATAAAATCTACCTCGAAGGGGTGGAAAAAGGCAAAAATGAAGCAAAAGAAATTATCTCTAAAGCTTCAGAAGATGCAGAAAAAATCATTGCTCAAGCAAAATCGGAAGCTGAAAAAATTTTAGCTGATGCCGAAAAACAAGCAAAAGAATTAGAAAAAAACACAAAATCCGAATTGAAATTATATACAAATCAATCTCTTAACGCACTAAAAAGTGAGATTACGAATATCATTTCGGATAAAATATCTTCTGCCGCGGTTAATGCAGCCTTAGATGATAAGCAATTTATGCAATCAATCATTTCCGATATAGCATCAAAATGGGTAGCAAACGGAGATGTTGTAATAGAGGCTAAAGATGCAAAATCATTAGAAGATTATTTTATTGCAAATACGAAAAACCTTCTTAATAACGGTGTTACAATAAAAGAAGTTAAAGGTTTAAAAACAGACTTTACTATTTCCCCTGTCAATAACGGATTTAAAGTTGCTTTTGGAGAAAATGAATTTATTGAATATTTCAAAGAATTCCTTCGTCCGAAATTAGTTGATATGCTATTTAATTAATAAGCAATGAATTATTATTATTACATAGCAGGAATGGCTGATTTACAGATTGATAATCTAAAATCGGTACCGACATTACAGAGTATTATCGACGATCTCTCCCCTATGCTTTCATGCGGAGATTTACGTGTTTTTAATATTCTGAGAAATAGATATGATAACGACAATCTGCTATCACTATTAAAAGATAAACAGGCCGAAATAAATCCACTTGGTACTTTAACACGCGAAGATTGGCTTGATATTATTAGAATTATTGAAGAAAGTAACGAGCTGAATCCTGCAAAAGATAAGCGTATTCTCCCTTATATTCTTGAATTTTATAAATACTTCAAACAAGAAGAATCTAAAATTGTTTTTCCTCAAGAGCATCTTTCCGCTTTATACTACCAATATGGTATGAGTTGTAAAAACAAATTTGTGCGCAATTGGTTTTCATTCAACCTTAATCTCAACAATATTTTAACTGCATTGACTTGCAGAAAATATAATTGGGATATCAAATCAGCATTAGTAGGCGATAACATTGTTGTTGACACTATAAAAATGAACCCAAACGCAAAAGATTTTAATTTAAAATCTGAAGTAGAATATATCGATAAATTAATCAATATATCAGAGACTACCAATTTATTGGAAAAAGAGAAAAGAATTGATTTATTAAAATGGGAATGGCTTGTAGACAACTCATTTTATACTAATTTCTCTGTAGAAAAAATTTTTGCATTTTGGTTAAAAGCAGAAATCATGCACAGATGGGATAATCTCTCACAAGAGCATGGAGCTGAAATATTCAGGTCTATGATTAATGACCTTAAAAAAGATGTTAAATTCAAATAATATATAATGATATAATGGCAACAAAAGGAATTGTAAAAGGTATAATATCAAACCTTGTAACAGTATATGCAGATGGGCCTGTATCTCAAAATGAAATATGCTATATATCTTTAGGTGACATCAGATTGATGGCCGAAGTATTAAAGATAAATGGGGACAATGTATTCGTACAAGTATTTGAAAGTACTAGAGGACTGAAAGTTGGAGCCGAAGTGGAATTTACCGGTCATATGCTGGAAGTTACATTAGGTCCGGGAATGCTATCCAGAAACTACGATGGATTACAGAATGACTTGGATAAATTGACCGGTGTATTTTTAAAACGAGGCGAGTATAATTTTCCTCTTGATACCGAGCGACTTTGGGGTTTCAAACCATTGGCAAAAGCAGGAGATATAGTAGAAGCCGCTTCATGGTTGGGTGAAGTTATTGAAAATCACCAACCTCATAAAATAATGGTTCCTTTTGTAATGGAAGGATCTTACACCGTTAAATCTGTTGTTGCAGAAGGTGAATATAAAGTTACTGATACTATCGCTGTAATAACAGATGCCGATGGTAAAGATTACGAAATAAATATGATTCAAAAATGGCCTGTAAAAAAGCCTATTCTTGTTCATACTGAAAAACCACGTCCTTTCAGACTTTTAGAGACCGGCGTTCGTACTATTGATACTGCAAACCCTATTGTTGAAGGTGGTACAGGATTTATTCCGGGACCTTTCGGAACAGGAAAAACCGTACTTCAACACGCCATTTCTAAACAAGCTGATGCCGACATCGTTATTATGGCTGCTTGTGGTGAGCGTGCTAATGAGGTTGTAGAGATATTTGTAGAGTTCCCTGAATTGGAAGACCCTCATACCGGTAGAAAATTGATGGAAAGAACTATAATTATCGCAAATACATCAAACATGCCGGTAGCTTCTCGTGAAGCATCAGTATATACAGCAATGACAATTGCTGAATATTATAGAGCAATGGGATTGAAGGTGTTGTTGATGGCCGATTCTACTTCTCGTTGGGCACAAGCTCTTCGTGAGATGAGTAATAGAATGGAAGAGTTGCCGGGTCAAGATGCATTCCCTATGGACCTTTCCGCAATTATCGGTGCATTCTATAGTCGCGCAGGTTTTGTTTATTTAAAGAATGGTGCTACCGGATCTATTACCTTTATCGGTACTGTTTCTCCTGCAGGCGGTAACTTAAAAGAGCCTGTTACTGAAGGCACTAAGAAAGCAGCTCGCTGCTTCTATGCTTTGGAGCAAAACCGTGCTGATAGAAAAAGATACCCTGCGGTTAACCCTATCGATAGTTATTCTAAATATATCGAATACCCTGAATTTGAAGAATATATTAAAACAAAGATAAAAGGTGACTGGATTGGTAAAGTAAATCAAATGAAAACTTTGCTACAACGTGGTAAAGAGGTTCAAGAACAAATCAACATTCTTGGTGATGATGGCGTACCTGTTGACTACCACGTTACTTTCTGGAAATCCGAGGTAATAGACTTTGTGATATTACAGCAAGATGCGTTTGATAAAATTGATTCGGTATGTCCGTTGGAACGTCAAGAATATATGCTGAATTTAGTAATGGACATTTGTAATAAAGAGTTTAATTTCGAAACTTTCCTCGATGTAATGGACTATTTCAAACGCATTATTAACATTTGCAAACAAATGAATTACAGCGAATTCCATTCTCCTCAATTCGAAGAATACCTTACTAAGCTTAATGAACTGCTAAAAGAGCAAGAGTAAATATTCCGAATTTTTTAATAACAGATAAATAACACATTAAAAAATATGGCAACAAAAGCATTTCAAAAAATCTATACAAAAATTACTGCTATTACAAAAGCTACTTGTTCTCTAAAAGCAGAAGGTGTAGGTAATGACGAATTGGCCACTATTAATGGTAGATTAGCCCAAGTTGTAAAAATTATGGGTAATGATATTACACTTCAAGTGTTTGAAGGTACAGAAGGTATACCAACAAATGCAGAGGTAATATTTCTAGGCAAAGCTCCTTCATTAAAAGTAAGCGACCAATTGGCGGGAAGATTCTTCAACGCTTTTGGTAATCCTATTGATGGAGGACCTGAAATTGAAGGTATTGAGGTTGAAATTGGAGGTCCTTCGGTAAATCCGGTACGACGCAAACAACCATCAGAATTAATATCAACAGGTATTGCAGGTATTGACTTAAACAATACTTTGGTTTCCGGACAAAAAATTCCATTCTTTGCAGATCCGGACCAACCATACAACCAAGTTATGGCGAATGTAGCACTCCGTGCAAAAGCCGACAAGATTATATTAGGTGGTATGGGTTTGACTAATGATGACTACCTATATTTTAAAAATGTGTTCAACAATGCCGGAGTTCTAGACCGTATTGTTTCTTTTGTAAATACAACAGAAAATCCACCTGTTGAGCGTCTCCTTATCCCTGATATGGCACTGACAGCAGCAGAATTTTTCGCTGTAGAAAAGAATGAAAAAGTATTGGTATTGTTGACAGATATGACCTCTTATGCTGATGCATTGGCTATTGTATCAAACCGTATGGACCAAATTCCATCAAAAGATTCTATGCCGGGTTCTCTTTATTCCGACTTGGCAAAAATTTACGAAAAAGCGGTACAATTCCCGGCAGGTGGTTCTATTACCATTATTGCAGTAACTACCCTTTCCGGTGGAGATATTACTCATGCTATCCCTGATAATACAGGTTATATCACTGAAGGTCAGTTATTCTTACGCCGCGATTCTGACGTTGGTAAAGTTATCGTCGATCCATTCCGTTCTCTTTCTCGTCTTAAACAACTTGTTGCCGGAAAGAAAACGAGAGAAGATCACCCTCAAGTAATGAATGCTGCAGTACGCCTTTATGCTGATGCCGCTAATGCTAAAACAAAACTCGAAAACGGTTTCGACCTTACTAATTACGATGAACGTGCTTTGGCATTTGCAAAAGACTATTCAGAACAACTTTTGGCTATAGACGTAAATATCGACAATACTCAAATGCTAGATGTTGCTTGGTCTTTATTCAAAACCCACTTCAAACCGGAAGAGGTAAATATTAAACAGAATTTAATTGATAAATACTGGAAATAATTCCTGTTATATTTCAATCAAATAAATATGGCAATAACATTTCAATACAACAAAACATCGCTACAAGGCTTGGAAAAGAACCTTAAAATGCGTGTTCGCGCTCTGCCTACCATAAAGAATAAAGAGAGTGCGTTACGACTTGAGGTGAAACGAGCTAAGGATGATATAGTACGTTTGGAATCTGAATTAGAGGAAAAAATCCGTGCGTACGATAAGATGTTAGCACTTTGGGGTGAATTCGACACTACCCTTCTCAGCGTTGAAGATGTAAAGATGGACGTTAAGAAGATTGCCGGAGTGCGAGTTCCGGTATTGGAAGAGGTTGTTTATTCCATTAAACCATTTAGCGTATTTACTTCACCAAAATGGTATGCCGACGGACTATCAGAATTAAAAAAGATGGTTCAAATTGGTATCGAAAAAGAGTTTTGTGCTGAAAAAATCAAACTCCTTGAATATGCACGCAAAAAAACTACACAAAAAGTTAACTTATTTGAGAAAGTGCAAATTCCCGGATATGAAGATGCTATTCGCAAAATAAAACGCTTTATGGAAGATGAGGAAAACCTCTCCAAATCTTCACAAAAAATTGTGAAAGCTAAACGAGAAAAAGAAATAGAAACAACTGAAAAATAAATTGTGGGAATATGATAACGAAAATGAAAAAATACGATTTTCTAGTGTATCATGCACAGTATGACGATTTTCTCGAAAAATTAAGAGAAATCGGAGTGTTGCATATTGCCACATTAGAAAACAACGACAAAAGTTGTGAGTTGTTAGTCGAGAAATTTAATCTTAAAAAACGAATAGAAAACAATATAGATATTCTTTATAATAAGTTAGATAAAAACATCTCTTTGTCTCAGACATCTATTCATGAATTTGACGAAGGAATGGATTTATTGGCTAAGTCAGAAGCTTTATTATCTCAATTAGAACAAGCAAAACAAGCGCTGACAATAGCAGAAAAAGAGTATGAAAGAATATCCGCTTGGGGAAACTTTTCTATTGATCAACTAAAAAAAATAGAAGATATCGGCTATTATGTAAAATTGTTCACTTGTCCTACCCGCTTGTATAAACCGGAGTGGGAAGAGCAGTTTAATGCATTCGTTATTAATGAATTGAATAATACAACCTATTTTGTCACACTTACTAATGATGAAAAAATAGAGATTGAAGCAGAGCAATTTGATATCAATAATTCCGACAGCACTATTGCCACTGCAAACTATGAAGAGGCAAAAAAATTGTATAACACACAATTTGAAGAAATTAAAGAGTTTGCTGTCAACAACATAAACAATTTAAAATACCTCTCATTACTTATAACTGAAATTATTGATATCGACAAGGTAAAATTAAATACCATAAAAGCGGCAGATGATACCGTAATGGTATTAGAAGGTTACTGCCCAATTGATACAGAATCAGCTCTATTGGATTTTTTGCAAAAGAACGATATTTACTATGAGGTAAATGACCCTAAAGCAGAAGATAATGTACCGATAAAATTGAGGAATAACCGCTTTACAAAATTATTCGAGCCACTTACCGGCATGTATGGATTACCAAATTATAATGAATTTGACCCTACTCCGATATTAGGTCCTTTCTTCTTGCTTTTCTTTGCAATGTGTATGGGTGACGCAGGATATGGATTAATTTTGATACTCTTCGGTATAGGTGTTATTACCAAAAAAATAAAAATCGAAATGTTTGAAGGGTTAGGTCCTATTATCACCGTATTAGGTGTAGGTACTACAGTAATTGGATTCTTCCTTGGAACATTCTTTGGAATAGACCTTTCAACGGTATCTTGGTTACCTGATTCTGTTAAAGGTATTTTACTAAAAGGAGAGTTAATGGGCTTTGATATTCAAATGGTTGCTGCAATAATTATCGGTATTTTCCATATTTGTTTGGCGATGGTTGTAAAAGCCATATGTTACACCAAACAATCCGGAATAATGAATAATTTAAGCACATGGGGTTGGCTCATACTCATCCTTGGTGGTATAATAACCGCTATACTTGCAATTTCTAATGCAATAAGTATTGAAGCTACAAAATACATGATTATCGCTATTGGAATTATCTCAGCATTAGGTATATTTATATTCAATAATATTAAACGAAATCCGTTAATAAATATTGGAGCGGGATTGTGGGATACATACAATATGATAACAGGTATATTAAGCGATGTATTAAGTTACATCCGTCTTTATGCATTGGGATTAGCAGGCGCAATGTTAGGACAAGCCTTTAATCAATTGGGATTTATGGTATTAGGAGATGATCCGATATTTATCCAATATCTACCATTTATCATCATTGTATTAATAGGTCATACCTTGAATATTGCATTATCATCATTAAGTGCTTTTGTTCACCCATTGCGTTTAACGTTCGTAGAATACTTTAAAAATTTAGGATACGAAGGAAAAGGAGAAAAATATTCTCCATTATCAAAAGTAATAAAATAAATATTAACATATTAAACATAATCAAATTATGGAAGAAACAATTTTAAACACATTTAGTCCTGATGTAATCAAAATCCTTGGTTATTTTGGACTTGTATTAATTTTAGCCTTAGGAGGTATCGGATCTGCAATAGGAACTACCATAGCAGGTAACGCAGCAGAAGGAGCTTTGAAAAAAAATATCAGTAAAGCATCTAAATATATGATACTTACTGCACTCCCGGCAACACAAGGTCTTTATGGTTTCGTAGCATTCTTGATTTGGCTTTTAAGAAAAGATATGGCTACTGACGGATTGATGCTATTCGCTATGGGTTTAGGTGTTGGTATTTTGTTACTCTTCTCTGCAATTCGTCAAGGAAAAGTTTGTGCTAATGGTATCGTTGGTGAAGCAGATGGGTTTAATGTACAAACACAAACATTCATCTATGCAGCACTACCTGAGTTTTATGCAATTCTTGGTTTAGTTGCTTCATTAATGATTCATTAATGATTCATTAATGATTCATTAATGATTCATTAATGATTTAATTTTAATTATCAACATAACAACTTAAATTAAAATATTATGGAATTACCTTTCGCAGAGGCCTACAAAATCAAAATGGTAGAGCCTATTCACAAATCAACACGCGAAGAGCGTGAACAATGGATCAAAGATGCGAATTACAATTTGTTCGCATTAGAGGCAAGTAAAATTTATATCGACTGTCTAACAGACTCCGGAACCGGAGCAATGTCAGACCGCCAATGGGCTGCCATGATGACAGGTGATGAAAGTTATGCAGGTGCAAAATCTTTCTTTCATTTAAAAGATACTATTACCAAATTAACAGGTTTTGAATGGGTTATCCCTACTCACCAAGGACGTGCAGCTGAAAACGTATTATTCAGCTATTTGGTACACGAAGGAGACATAGTTCCAGGTAACTCACATTTCGATACTACAAAAGGTCATATCGAAGGTAGAAAAGCATTCGCAGTAGATTGTACTATTGATGAAGCTAAAAACACACAATTGGAACTTCCATTTAAAGGTAATGTTGACTTGAAAAAATTGGAGAAAGTTTTGAAAGAGCAAAACGATAAAATTCCTTTTATCATTGTTACTATTACTAATAATACAGCAGGTGGACAACCTGTATCAATGGAAAACCTTCGCGGAGTACGTAAATTAGCCGACCAATACGGAAAACGTGTAATTTTCGACTCAGCTCGTTTTGTAGAGAATGCTTATTTTATCAAAACTCGTGAAGAGGGTTATGCAGACAAAACAATTAAAGAAATTGTAAAAGAGATTTATTCTTATGCAGATGGTATGACAATGTCTGCTAAAAAAGACGGTCTCGTAAACATGGGTGGTTTTATCGCTACACGTCATCAAGATTGGTACGAAGGAGCAAAAGGCTTCTGTATTCAATTTGAAGGATTCCTTACTTACGGTGGTATGAACGGTCGTGATATGGACGCTCTTGCTGTAGGTCTTGAAGAGAATACAGAATTGGCAACAATTGAAACTCGTATCAAACAAGTACAATATTTAGCTGCTCGCTTAGACGAATTTGGTATCCCTTACCAACGTCCAGTAGGTGGTCACGCCTTATTTATTGATGCCGGATTAATCCTTACAAACGTACCAAAAGAAGAATTCCCTGCACAAACACTTGCTATTGAACTTTACAAAGAAGCCGGTATTCGTGGTTGTGAAATCGGTTACATCCTTGCTGACCGTGACCCTGTAACTCGTGAAAACAGATTTAACGGTTTGGATTTGTTACGTTTGTGCATCGCACGTCGTACATATACAAACAACCACATGGATGTAATTGCTGTAGCTCTTAAGAATGTATTTGACCGTCGTAACGAAATCAAACACGGTTATAAAATTACTTGGGAAGCTCCTCTTCTCCGTCACTTTACAGTAAAATTAGCTCCTGTAGCAGAATAATTTTATTATGATTAATAAGTAAATCTTTATATTATTTATCATTATATGGCTATATGTTATCCAAAACATATAGCCATTTTTCTTGCATGAATAAATAGAAATTATTAACTTTGCAGTGGTAAATAAATACAACTATGCTACAAGTAGAAATAATAAATAAATCAAAACACGAATTACCCAAATATAGTACTATACAATCTGCCGGGCTTGATATAAAAGCAAATATTGATGCTCCTATAACACTAAATCCATTAGAAAGAAAACTCATCCCTACAGGCTTGTATATCGCTCTACCTGACGGATTTGAAGCACAAATTCGCCCACGCTCAGGCATGGCATTAAAACATGGAATAACAGTATTAAATACCCCCGGTACTATAGATGCAGATTATCGAGGTGAAATAGGTGTTATTTTAATTAATTTATCAAACGAACCATTTATTATCAATGATGGAGATAGAATATGCCAAATGATTATCTCTAAATACGAAAATGTAGAATGGTTACCTGTAAATATTTTATCAGAAACAACAAGAGGTGATGGTGGCTTTGGACATTCCGGAAAATAGTATGAAAAAACTAATTATATTATTATTATCTTTTATCTCAATATCAGTATGTTATGGAAATAATTTTTATAATGATTCCATAATGAAGGAGATATGTGCTCAAGATGCAATAAAAGACTCAACAATACAACACAAAATAGATTACGCCTTTTCTGAATTGATAAAAGATTGCATTTTAGATAATCCATTAAATATTCAACAATACGATTATCTTAGCCGCAACTATGATAAGCTGGATAAAAAAGATATTGCTCTGTATTTCTATCTTTCTTATAACTATTACATTGAAGAAAAAGACGCAAAATATAGTATAGCAGAATATTTTCTGACGCAAGCCGTTAAGTACGACCCGACTAATAAAGTTTATATCAAAAAATTAATTCAATTGTTACTATCTTTTAAGGATTATAAAGCAACAAAAAAGTATTGTAACAAACTTTTGAAATTAGAACAAGATAAAACAATAGCATATAATTACCTTTTTATCAATTCAGCCCAAGTTGAAAAGTTTAATGAGGCAAAAAAATATATAAACAAAATATATGAAGTAACTCAAGATAAATACGAATATTTAGAATCAATGGTATATGTATATAAATTGGAAAAAAATTGGGATGGCGCTATTGATTTTATTAATTCTTTTATAAATAAATATCCTGAAACCAAACCTATTGCTATCACTTACATATCAGACATATACTCAATTAATGGAAAATACAATTTAGCTATCGAAACACTGAACAACAATAAAGACATTATTGATAGTACAATGCTATATTATTATTTAGCAAATAATTACAAACATCTTGATAATGATTCTTTATTCGCTTACTATACAATAAAAACAATTAATGGTAGTAACATGGACTTCTCTGATTTGGAATCCAATATACGCTCAACTGTTGCGTACTACAATCAAACAAACCAAAAAGACAAGATATATCCTATAATAGACTTATTAACCGATAATTTCAATACATCCCACAAAATGTTATTATTAAAAGCGGATATATATAAAATTTTGAATGACTCGGTGAATATGAATAATACAATAGAAAGTTTAGTTTATGATGACAATTATTATGACCAAAAATTGGCATCTGACTATTACACGATAATGGCTACAAATAAAGTAGATAATAGTGTAATCAAAGATTTTTGCTTGAAAAATTACAAAAAATACGACAATGACGTATGGTTTTTCCAATATTTTTTATTAACAGTCGCCGATACTACCATGAGTATCTCCGCAATTAATGATACTGTCAACTTTTACATAAACCAAATTGATGATAAAAATAGTAAAGCAAATATATACGATATTTACTCGTCCGTATTAATGACACGGAATGCAGATTATAATAAGATTCTAAATGCCATAGATAGTAGTTTAAAATATAATCCAAATAATGCATTAACATTAAATAATAAAGCTTATTATTTATCTATTGACTCTACAAAACTTAATGAAGCGGAAAAAATAGCACAAAAAGCTATTGAAATGGATCCTAATCAAATAAGTTGCATTGATACATATGCTTGGATATTATACCTTCAAAAGAACTACTTTCTTTCAAACATATATTTTGATAAAATACATCGACTATTAACTGATTCCAGTAGAAATGAAGTTGATTGTATAGTTCTATACTATCATCATGGTAAGGTGTATTTTGCATTAAATATGAATACAGAGGCAGAAGAACTTTGGAATAGAATTATAAATATATTCAATTCTTTAAACGATTCACAAAAAGAGAATCTGAATATGGAAGTAAAAAATGCAATAATAGAAATACAACAATATTTTAATGATAAACATGAAAAATAATAACATTTATAAAACGTTAATAATATCATTATCAGTAATATTAATGATATTTTCCAGTTGTAATATTCAAAAAAAGAATACAAAAGTAAAAAGTACATCGGCAGAAAGTACCAATGTGAATAACGTAATAAAATCAGCAATTGAAGTTCAACCTGATTTTAAAACGATGAATATATCGAAATTAACCATGTCTATGGAATATAACGGTATTACATTTAATGTAAAAGGTACATTACGCATCAAAACAGATAGTATTGTTTCTTTAGGAATCCAACCTGCATTAGGTATTGAGATGTATAGATTGGAATTCTTTCCAAATAAATTTATGGTGTACGATAAAATCAATCGTAAATATGCAGAACATTCTTATGACTATATTAGATATAATACAGGAGTAGAAGTGGACTACAAAGCTATAGAATCTTTCTGTTCTCATAAGCTATTCACATTAACAAAAAGTAGCGAAAAAGAGATTATTTCAAAATTTAAAATAAGTAATGTAGTATCAGATACTATTACCATATTAGGAACTGATACTATAGACAAAATGGTACAACGATTTGATATCTATAATAATAGAATAGTATTAACAGGTGCGCAAAACAAATACGACCTTGTTTACGGAGTTACTTATGGAGATTTAGTTACAAATGATAAGATATCATTCCCGAACGGAGTTAATATTACAACAAATCTTGTAAAAACAAAATTTTCTGCAAAAGTATCGTTCGATAAGGTATCTTTCAATAAAGAACTATTAATATCCCCTATAAACATTACCAGATATACAAAAACTACATTAACCAATATTATATCGTTTAAAAAATAGATATGAAATTCATATATATCATCTTGATATTGTTTTTTACCCTACCCTCTTTAGTTGAAGGACAGACGATAAAAGAGTTGGAAGCCAAAAAGAAAAAGGCTCTCAACGAATTGGCTATTACCAATAAATTATTGAATGAGACTCAAAAAAACAAAAAAGGAACCGAAAACAAATTATATCTATTAAAACGCTCCATAAAGCAGAGTAATGAATATATCAACACTCTAAATTCGGAAATTTCGGTATTAAATAGAGATATCGACTCAATACAGCAATCAAAAAAATTGTATGAAGAGTATCTAAAACAATTACGCATTGAATATGCACAGAATTGTAAAGCCATATATAGTCATCACAAACATTTCTCTCCTACAATGTATATTTTATCATCGAGTGATTTTAATCAAGCTTTTAGGAGATTTAGATATTTACAAGAAGCGTCAAATCACAGAAAAAAAATTGTTAAAGAGATACAAGAAATAACCAATACTTTACAGCATCAGGAAGAAGAATTAACTGAAAATAGAAATAAAAAAGAGGTAGCTATTAATGCTAAAGAATTAGAGCAACAACGATTAGAACAACAACAGCGTCAACATACAAACGAACTATCCTCTCTAAAAACTAAAGAAAAACAACTGAAAGCAAAGCAGAAAAAGCAGCAAGAACAAGCAAATCTTCTCAATAAAAAGATTCAAGATATGATAGCTGCTGAATTAAAAAAACAAGATAAGAATAAGAATACCAACTCTAATAATAAATTTGAACTAAGTAAAGAAGAGAAATTGGTTGCAGGTAATTTTCAAGCTAATAAAGGAAAATTACCAAGGCCGATAGAAAAAGGATTTATTAGCGGGCATTATGGTATACAACCACATCCATTTTTGGAAAAAGTAACAATAAACAATAAGGGTACATATTTTCAAACTCCTTCAGGGTCAGATGCAAGAGCAGTGTTTGAAGGTGTTGTTACTCAATGTTTTTCTATCCCGGGAAGTAATAGTTCCGTTATTATAAAGCATGGTAACTATAGAACTGTATATTCTAATTTAACTACATTATATGTTAAAGTAGGAGATAAGGTTACGACGAAGCAGAAAATTGGAAAAATATTTACAGATAAAGAAAATGATAACAAAACTGAGTTATACTTTATGCTGTACAAAGATACAGAAATACAAAACCCGGAACTTTGGTTAGCAAAATAATTAATAAATAAACAATTATACAATTATGACAGAAAGAATTAAATGTTTAATTATCGGTTCAGGACCTGCCGGATATACAGCAGCTATTTATGCATCAAGAGCTAATTTGAATCCGGTATTATATGAGGGAATGCTTTGTGGAGGTCAATTGACACAAACAACTGAGATAGAGAATTTTCCAGGATATCCTGAAGGAATTGACGCCAACATTATGATGTCTGATTTTAGAGCTCAAGCAGAAAGATTTAACACAGACATACGTTCCGGTGTCGTTACTGATGTAGACTTCAGTGTATCTCCTAAAAAAGTAATCATTGATGGAGAAAAAGAGATTGAAGCAGACACTGTAATTATAGCAACAGGAGCAAGTGCAAAATACCTAGGTTTAGCAGATGAGCATAAATATATGGGCAAAGGAGTATCTGCATGTGCTACTTGTGATGGCTTTTTTTACAGAAAAAAAGTAGTTGCAGTAGTTGGTGGTGGTGATACTGCTTGTGAGGAAGCATCATACTTGGCAAGTCTTTGCTCTAAAGTATACTTAATTGTAAGAAAACCATATCTTCGCGCATCAAAAGTAATGCAAGAAAGAGTATTCAATAACGAAAAAATTGAAGTATTATTTGAGCACAATACCCTTGGCTTGTACGGAGAAGAATTTGTAGAAGGTGCAAAATTGGTAAAAAGAAAAGGAGAACCGGATGAAGAGATTGTAGATATCAAAATCGATGGATTCTTCCTTGCCATTGGACACCATCCAAATAGTGATGTTTTCAAAAAATATATAGAGACAGACGAAGAAGGATATATAAAGACAGCACCATACCGTCCACTCACAAATATTGAAGGTGTATTCGCAGCCGGAGACGTTGCCGACCCTATTTATCGTCAAGCAATTTGCGCAGCTGCTTCGGGATGTAAAGCTGCAATGGAAGCTGAAAAATATTTAGCATTACACAAATAAGAATGACATTATATAATACTACATTTACAATACACAACTCTGTATTAGATAAGTGTTTATTTATAATCCAATCAGAGATAATTGAAAAGATGCTGGAAGATGGATTTACACAACCTTTTTTAATGAAAGTTGTATCTATTCAAGATCCGGAATATAGCAATTACGCTCTTCAATTTCAAGCACCTGATATGGAGTTTATCAACAATTGGAAAAATAATAATATGGGGTGTATGAAAATATTACAAACCATATTCAAAGAAAAAGTATTATATTTTGATACAATATTAGAATCAATTTAATATGCAAAGTAAAACTACTGATAGAATAATAATGGGCATAGACCCCGGTACAAATATCATGGGATATGGAATTATCAAGGTCAAAGGGAAAGATGTTCAATTGATTACATTAGGTTTTTTTGATTTGCATAATATAAAAGATCACTATCTTACATTAAAGGAGATACATCGACAGACTACAGCATTAATAGAAAAATATTTACCGGATGAAATGGCAATAGAAGCTCCATTTTTTGGTAAAAATGTTCAATCTATGCTTAAATTAGGTCGTGCACAAGGGGTAGCAATAACTGCTGCCCTTTTGCATGATATTCCTGTAACTGAATATGCTCCTTTGAAAATTAAGATGTCAATTACAGGAAATGGTTCGGCAAGTAAAGAACAGGTGTCTTCTATGTTGAAAAAAATATTAGGAATTCCTACAGAAGAAATTCCTATACATTTAGATGCTACCGATGGTCTTGCAGCAGCATATTGTCATTATTTACAAACTTCACGACCTCAGATAGAAAAGAAATATAGCAGTTGGAAAGAATATGCTCTTAGAAATCCGGACAAGATAAAATAATTATAAATCATTTGCAATAGAAACAGTATGACAAGCAACGATACCCGCAGTCTCAGTGCGGAGTCTACTATCACCTAAAGATACAGATATAAAACCCATCTTTAAAGCATCATTAACCTCTTCCATACTAAAATCACCTTCCGGACCAATTAATACTATTACATTCCCACCCTTTTTACACGATTTTATAAATGGTAATTTAGGAATATCATAGCAATGAGCTATAAATTTTTGAGTATTAACATCCTTATAATTATTTAAGAAATCTGCAAAAGAAGTCATTGGATTTAAAACCGGAATATATGGTTTAATACTTTGTTTTGAGGCAGAAATAATTATTTTTTCTAATCTATCAGATTTCACCATTTTTCTTTCAGAATATCTACAAAGCAAAGGAGTAATTTGAGAAACTCCTATTTCAGTAGCTTTTTCAATAAACCATTCGAACCTATCAATATTTTTAGTTGGTGCAACGGCAAGATGTAGTTGATAGTTCGGCACATAATAATCATTTATAACCTCAATGATTTCAATTTTTGTTTTCTTAGGGTGAGGTTCAATAATTTTAGCAACGAAGAGACCTCCAACGCCATCAATAACATGAATCAAGTCACCCTTATTTAGACGTAGGACCTTAATACAATGCAACGACTCCTCTTCAGGGAGAAAAGGAGTCGTGCATATATTAGGAGAGTAAAAAATATTCATATAAAAAGATATGATTATTTTTCAGATTCCACTGTTTTAGTAGCATTTACTTTTGTATTTTTAACAGAAATGCTTTTTTGAGTGGTTTGAGTTGATTCTGCAGATGGTTTTAAAGTAGTAGGTCCTTGAACTTTAGCAGAAGTACTTGTAGAAGCAGCTTTTGCAGATACGCCGCCGGCGATAGGTTTTACAGTCTCTTTAACTTCTTCTTTAACTTCTGCGATATTAGCAGCTACAGCTTCTTCTCTTTTTTGAGCACAAGTTTGTTCACCTTCTGCTTTTTGGCATTGGTGCTCACCTTCTGCTTTTTGACATTGATGACCTTCACCTTCACTATGTTGACATTGGTGTTCACCTTCACCATGTTGACATTGGTGTTCACCATTTGAACAGCAACCTTCAGGTTTTTCTACAAACTTGAATTTAGCAAGTAATTCTTGATCTTGATAGAAATTAACAACATCATTTTCAACAACATAATGATTAGTTCTAGTCAAAATATCAAGCATTTGTTGTTCGATCATATTTGAATTTTCATCACACAAAGCTCTTGTAATACCAAGAGGGCTGAAAGTAAGAGTATCTTCATTTACATAATAAGAACCGGCAGCAATGAAGTTGCAACCAAGGCATCCGGAAATAGTATTATTTTCACCGAATAACAAAGCAACCGGTTTTTCAGAAGACTCTTCTGTATAATCAACGTTATTGATTTGTACAGGAGCAATCATTTTACCTGTAAAATCATAAGTAGTTTTCTTTGAACCACCACAAGCAGTGAGCAATAAAGCACACATAACTGAGCAAATAAAGATTTTTTTCATAAAAATTTAAATTAGATTTATTATTAAACAATGTATATTTCATTACACATAAACGTTGCAAAGGTACAACTAATTTTCTACTATACAAATATTTCCTATATATTTTTTTCAACAAAAATACTTTGAAACATTTGTGTATGTAAAAACAAAATTGTAACTTTGCATCCGATTTTATTTCAACATAATGTCTAACCTATTCATTTAGAAATTAAACAATTAACTAAAATGGAATTAGAAAACAAAAACGTAACTCCGGCAGCAGATTTCGATTGGGATGCATATGCCAATGGAGAAATCATGTCAAAAGAAGAAAAAGAGCAACAAACAGCTCTTTATGAAAAAACCCTCAATCAAGTAAAAGACAAAGAGGTAGTAATGGGTAAAATTATCTCAATGAACAAACGTGAGGTAGTTGTAAATATCGGTTTCAAATCAGATGGTATCATACCAATGAGTGAATTCCGTTATAATCCTGAATTAAAAGTTGGAGATGAAGTAGAAGTACTTATTGAAAACCAAGAAGACAAAAAAGGTCAATTAATTTTATCTCACAAAGCTGCACGTGCAACTCGCTCTTGGGATAGAGTTAATGAAGCATTAGAAAACAACGAAATCATCAAAGGTTTTGTTAAATGTCGTACAAAAGGCGGTATGATTGTAGATGTATTCGGTATTGAAGCATTCTTACCAGGTTCTCAAATCGACGTAAAACCTATTCGTGATTACGATATATTTGTAAACAAAACAATGGAATTCAAAGTTGTAAAAATCAACCACGAATTCAAAAATGTTGTTGTTTCTCACAAAGCACTTATCGAAGCTGAATTAGAGCAACAAAAACGTGAAATTATCAGCAAGCTCGAAAAAGGTCAAGTACTTGAAGGTATTGTTAAAAACATCACTTCTTACGGTGTATTCATTGACTTGGGCGGTGTAGATGGTCTTATCCACATTACAGACCTTAGCTGGGGTCGCGTAAATCACCCTGAAGAGATTGTAAAATTAGATCAAAAAATCAACGTTGTTATTCTCGACTTTGATGATGAAAAGAAAAGAATTGCTCTCGGCTTAAAACAACTTACTCCTCATCCATGGGATGCTCTTGATCCAAATCTTAAAGTTGGCGACCACGTAAAAGGTAAAGTTGTGGTAATGGCCGATTATGGTGCATTTGTAGAAATCATCCCTGGTGTTGAAGGTTTGATTCACGTATCTGAGATGAGCTGGAGCCAACACCTCCGCAGCGCACAAGACTTCTTAAAAGTTGGTGACGAAGTAGAAGCTGTTATCTTGACATTAGATCGTGACGAGCGTAAAATGTCACTCGGTATCAAACAACTCAAAAACGACCCATGGGAAAATATTGACACCAAATATGCAGTTGGTACAAAACACGTTGCTAAAGTAAGAAACTTTACAAACTTCGGTGTATTTGTTGAAATTGAAGAAGGTATTGATGGATTAATCCACATCTCTGACTTAAGCTGGACTAAGAAAATCAAACACCCATCTGAGTTTACTCAAATCGGTTCTGAAATTGAAGTTATCGTTCTTGATATCGACAAAGAGAATCGTCGCTTAAGCCTTGGTCACAAACAATTAGAAGAAAATCCATGGGATGTTTTCGAAACAATATTCACCCCTGACAGCATTCACGAAGGTGTAATCACAGAAATGCTTGATAAAGGTGCTGTTATTGCTCTCCCTTATGGCGTTGAAGGTTTTGCTACTCCAAAACACCTTATAAAAGAAGATGGTTCAATGGCAAAAGTTGACGAGAAACTCAACTTCAAGGTAATTGAATTTAATAAAGAGCAAAAAAGAATCATTCTCTCTCACAGCCGTATCCACGAAGATGTAGCAAAAGCCGCTGCTGCTGAAGCTGCTGCCGCTGAAAAAGAAGAGAAAAAAGCTAAAAAAGCTGCAAAGAAAGAAGAGCAACCAATGACAACTCAATTAGAGAAAACTACTCTTGGTGACATTCAATCTTTGTCTGATTTAAAAGATCAATTAAAAGAAGAAGAAAATAAATAAATAATCTTCTATAAATTTCTAGAGTCTGTCTAATATATATTAGACAGACTCTTTTTTTTGTTTATCTATCATCCTAATAATCAATTACAATCTAAACACAAAGCTCTCTATGATAAATATTTCCTATCCGATTAATATTTAACAGTATTATTACAATAACACGAAAAAGATACTATAAAAAAATCCCAACTCCTATATCACTAAGAGTTGGGAAATTAAGTACTATATTACGATTATACTACTCTACTATTAATTATTTCACCCAGTTTTCGATATCTTCTTTAGAAGGGTTCACCAAGCCAAGTTTATTCTTCTTATTATATCCACACAAGTCTTGATGTAATTTATTTACATTAGCACCTTTTAATTTAGAAACCATATCAAAGCCCAATTTTTGAAGAGGTTCAAACCATTCAGATGGTATACCTAATTCTGTATATTTTTCAATACTATCTTTTTGAACTTTCTTTTCCGGTTTCATTTGAGGGAATAGAAGAACTTCTTGTATTGCAGTTTGTCCGGTTAACAACATAACAAGACGATCCATACCGATACCCATACCTGAAGTCGGAGGCATACCATATTCCAAAGCACGAACGAAATCCATATCGATAAACATAGCTTCGTCGTCACCTTTCTCGCTCAATCGAAGTTGCTCTTGGAATCTTTCCAACTGATCAATAGGGTCGTTCAATTCCGAATAAGCATTAGCCAATTCTTTACCATTTACCATTAATTCAAAACGTTCGGTAAGATCAGGATTATTACGATGACGTTTACAAAGCGGACTCATTTCTTTTGGATAATCAGTAATAAAAGTAGGTTGAATATAATTTCCTTCACAGAACTCTCCAAAAATTTCATCGATTAATTTACCCTTACCCATAGAATCATCAATTTCCATGTTCAATTTCAAACAAACTTCACGAATTTGATTTTCATCCATTCCGGTAAGATCATATCCGGTAAAATGCTTAATAGAATCAAGCATAGTAACGCGTTGGAATTTTTGACCGAAATCAATAATATTATCCCCCACTTTCACTTGTGTATTACCATTGACATCTAAACAAATTTTCCGAATCATATTTTCGGTAAAATCCATCATCCAATTATAATCCTTATAAGAAACATATATTTCCATACAGGTAAACTCCGGGTTATGAGTTCTATCCATACCTTCATTACGGAAGTTTTTAGAGAATTCATAAACACCTTCAAAACCGCCTACAATCAATCTTTTAAGATACAATTCATCAGCAATTCTAAGATATAAAGGGATATTTAATGCATTATGATGTGTAATAAAAGGACGAGCAGAAGCACCTCCGGGTATTGGTTGAAGAATAGGTGTTTCCACCTCTACATAATCAAAAGAATTAAAATATTCTCTCATAGATTTATATACACGAGATCTTTTCAAGAAAATATCTTTCACACCTTCATTAACCACTAAATCGACATATCTTTGACGATATCTCATTTCTGCATCATCAAAAGAGTCGTAAGCAACACCATCTTTATATTTCACAATAGGAAGCGGGCGTAAAGATTTACTCAAAACGGTAAGTTCTTTACAATGAACGGAAATCTCCCCCATTTGGGTTCTAAATACAAATCCCTTCACTCCGATAAAATCACCAATATCTAACAATTTTTTAAATACGGTGTTATACATTTCCGGTTGTTCTTCTGTATTTATATCATCACGAGAGATATATACTTGGATTCTACCTTTTGAATCTTGCAATTCAATAAAGGAGGCTTTACCCATAATACGACGACTCATGATTCTACCTGCAATACATACATCTACCGGTTTTTCATCATCTTTAAAATTGGATTTTATATCTATTGAGAAATTGTTGGTTGGATACAAAGCGGCAGGATATGGTTCTATCCCCATTGTGCGTAGAGAATCTAACGATTGTCTACGAATTACTTCTTGTTCTGAAAGTTCCATAATAATCTATTTAAATATCAATTAGTTTGTAATATTTCTTTCAATTTTAATATTGTATTTTCCATTGATGTGTAGCTTTCACCTCCGGCTGCATTTTTATGACCACCACCACCGAACAATTCTGCAATAGTATTTACCGGTATATCACCTTGCGAGCGGAATGATAATTTTATTTTATCTTTATCTTCGCGCAAAAACACTGATCTATTAATATTTTCAATTTGTAGTGGAATATTTACAAACCCCTCAGTATCACCAATAGAATAATTAAATTGTTTTTGTTCGTCAAGAGTAAGAGTAATTAATGCTGTATTACAATCATTCAATATTTCCATTTTATTCAAACAATATCCCAGCATTCTTAAACGACTTTCTGAGTAAGTATTAAACACCTTACGATAAATATCATCTTTATCAACTCCTTTTTCCAACAATAACTTAATTATAGTATAAATTTCAGGGTCATTAGAATTATAAGTAAATCCACCGGTATCAGTCATCATACCGGTATAAATACATTGAGCTGTTTCTAAAGTAATTTCCGGATAATATCCCATACGACATAAGAAACGGAAAACCAATTCGCTTGTAGAAGAGATATTAGGGTGAGATATGATGACATCTGCCTTAATATTTGGATTTAAGTGGTGATCTATGAGGATAATTTTTGATTTTGACGTTTCTAAAAGAGGTTTCATACCATTTACTCTATCAAAAGAGTTGTAATCCAAACAAAAAATCAAATCAGATTCTTTAAAAATCTTCACCGACTCCGCTTTATTCTCTTCCATAACAATAACATTTTCAATGCCGGGCATCCAATTAAAGAAAGAAGGATATCTATTAGGAACCATTACTTTAACTGATTTACCTAAATTCTTTAGCATATGAAAAAGACCTAAAGACGAACCTATTGCGTCTCCATCAGGAGAAATATGGCTTGTAATCAAAATATTATCGGCATTATCCAATAATTTTACTGATTGAACAATATTACTCTCTAAAATTACTTTTGACAGCATATAAAAACAATGTTATTTATTACTCAATGATTTCTTATATTTTTTATATTTACGAATATCGATTCTTCTATTAACCTTAGTAATATTTATTTGAGAAATAAACATACCGATAATCACAATGCCTAATCCTACCCATTTTATTGCCGGCATCATTTCATTTAAAACAAAAATAGAAAGAATAGCAGTAACACCGGGAGGGATATTGTTAAAGACATTTGCTCTGTTAGGACCAATAATTCTAACACCAAAAGAGAAGAATAAGAAAGCAACACAAGAAGCGGAAAGTGCTAATGCAATAATAGCATAAAAGGCATCTATAGTTTCTTTATTAATTTGTAACGAAGAGATTGCATTCCATTCCATAATCAATGATGTTGGAATAAAAAAACAGAGTGAAATACAGAAATTATAAAATACAATAGTAAGAGTATTATAATGTTCCGGAATTTTTCTAAGTACAAGGGTATATGAAATGGAAGCCAGTATTGCTATGAACAATAATACAAAGCCTACCATAGAAACACTCATTTCTCCATCTTTTTCAAGGATAATCATTAATACACCTACAATTGAAACAATAATTCCTAATAAATTTGTCAAAGTAACCTTTTCTCTAAGAACAATATAAGCAAAAACAGGTGTTAATAACGGTATTAATGAAATCATTACGGAAGTAACGGTTGGACTCACACCACTATCTAAAGCCTTTGCCTCACATAAAAAATATATAAAGGGCTCTACAAAAGCAGCTAAAGCAAAAAATTTAAGGTCTTTAAGTTTAACTTTTTGAATCCTACCCGTGGTCACTCCAATAATTCCTAAAACTATTGCAGCTATAGAAATTCTCAAAGTAACTAAAAAGGCTGGTGAAAACACTTGTAAAGCTCTGTCAGAAAGCAAATACGATGCTCCCCAAAATACTTGAGCTATTACAAGAGCAAAAATTGCAATGGTTTGTTTTTTCATAGGATGATTTATGTTATTTATTGTTTATTTTTACATGGTATTGACAGATAAACAAGCCCAAAATTACTATAAATATACCGATCCATTTCATGAAAGATATTGACTCTCCGAAAAAAATCCAAACAGCTAAAGCTGTTATTGCCGGCATAATATTGCAAAATGCATTTGCTTTTGTAACTCCAATAATACGAACTACATAACAAAAGAAAAGGTAACTTATTACTGAAGCTACAACAGCCAAAATCACTATTGACATTACAGAAGAAAATAGAATCTCTTTTTCTCCAAAATATTTTATATCAAACAGTAAAAATGTTGGAATAAAAAAGACCAAACTTATAGCATGGATATAAAATACTATAGAAATATTAGAATAATGAGAAGGTATCTTTTTCAAGCATACAGAATATATAATTGCTGTTAACACAGAAATAAACAACAAACAAATTCCTAAAGCCGACACTTTCATCTCATCATTTTTAACCACAAGCATCAATACACCAATAAGTGAAATGATTATTCCCACAATATTATTCCAATGTACCTTTTCTTTAACAAGCAACCAAGCAAAAAGAGGGGAAAACAAAGGAATTGTGCTGAGGATTACGGATGCGATTGTAGCACTTACCATTGTTAAGCCATACGCTTCGCAAATAAAATAACAAAACGGTTGAGAAAAACCGGCTAAAAGGAAAAGAGGAATATCGGAAACATTCAATTTATTTATTTTTTTTGTTATCAACCCGACAAGCCCTAAAATCAAAGTAGCCAGTGACATTCTAATAGTAACTACAGTAATAGGATTGAAACTTTTCAAAGCTTCTTGAGTAAACAAAAAAGAGCAAGCCCATACGCTCATAGCAATAATAATTGCTACATATGCACTTAATAATTTTTTATTGTTCATTTTCTAAAACCGATAATTTCTCTCACTTCTGATAATGTCTTGCGAGCACTTTCTCTCGCTTTTTCGGCACCTTCCAAAGCTATTTTATTTAATAAATCCACATTATTTTCGTATTCCATAATACGTTCACGAATAGGAGCGGTAAAAGCGGAAATATCAGCAACTAACTGTTTTTTAAGGTCTCCATACCTGATTGAACAATCATTCCATTTCTCATTGAAATAATCACAAGTATCTTTTGAGGAAACAATTCTAAGGAATGTAAACAAATTTTCAATAACATCCGGTTTTTCAGAATTTGGCTGTTGAGGACCTTGATCAGTAACTGCTTTCATTACTTTTTTCTTAATAGTAGCCTCATCATCCATCAAATAGATACAATTCCCCTCTGATTTACCCATTTTTCCCGAGCCATCCAAACCCGGAATTTTTACGGCTTTTTCGCTAAGAGAAAAATTTTGAGGTTCCGGGAAAAAATCTACATCGTACATAGTATTAAAACGACGAGCAAATTTACGCGCCATTTCCATATTTTGCTCTTGATCTTTACCTACAGGGACTTTCACTGCCTTATGTAAAAGAATATCTGCTGCCATTAATGTAGGATATGTAAGCAATCCGGCGTTAACATTCTCCGGTTGTTTACGTGCTTTCTCTTTAAAAGTAGTACATCTCTCCAGCTCACCTAAATAAGCATTCATATTTAAGTATAAATAAAGCTCTAATACCTCTTTAACATCACTTTGTACATATATGGTAGCTTTTGAAGGGTCAATTCCACATGCTAAATACTCTGCCAATATTGTATTTGAACTGCGAATAATATCTTCCGGTTTCGGACGGGTAGTTAGCGAATGCCAATCTGCAATAAAAAAATAGCAATTATAATCATTTTGCATCTGTAAAAAACTTTGAACAGCACCAAAGTAGTTTCCTAGATGTAAATTTCCCGTAGGTCTTATTCCACTTACAACTATTTCTCTCATACGTAGTTACAAAAAGGTTAATCATTTATATATTATTCGCGCAAAGTTACTATTTTTTTTGCAATATACAATGTACTATTACGTACAAAAAAAAGAGAATTCTCCTTTGTGTATAAATGCAATTATTTGTATCTTTGTAGCATAAATATTCACAACATATTAACCCTAAATATTATCATTTTAGAGTATGAAATCTTTTCATGATTTACTAAAAAACAGACGTTCAATAAGAAAATATCAAGATAGAATAGTAGAAAAAGAAAAAATTGATTCTATCATGCAACAAGCATTAATGTCTCCTTCTTCAAAAAGAACCAACGGTTGGGAATTCTATATAGTAGACAAAAAAGAGTTACTTCAAAAGTTATCTACATGTAGAGAGATGGGAAGTAAATTCTTAGAAAATGCTCCATTAGCCATTGTTGTATGTGCATCTCCGGAAAAAAGCGATGTATGGTTTGAGGATGCTTCTATCGTATCTATCATTATTCAATTAGCTGCTTCAGATTTGGAATTAGGCTCTTGCTGGGTTCAAGTTTATAAAAGAATGCACTCAGAAACAGAAACTGCCGGAGAATATATAAAGAAACTTTTAAATATCCCTGATAATTTAGAGGTTCTCAATATCATTTCATTAGGTTATAAAGACGAAGAACGTAAACCTTACGACGAATCCAAACTTCTATATGATAAAATCCACTCAACCTCGCTATAATATTACTTTTATCGGGGCCGGAAGAGTTGCGCATCATTTAGCGCCCGCACTATACGATGCAGGGCATAAAATAGTACAGATTTATAGTAGGAATATTGAAAATGCTAAAATCTTGGCTAACATGGTAGGTGCGGAGCCTATTTGTAAATATGATGATGTAAACAAGCTTTCAAATATCTACATATATTGTATCTCGGATGATGCAGTACAATGGGTAATGAATCATATTCATGTTCATGAAGGATTGCATATTCACACTTCCGGCTCTTTGAGTATGGATATATTCAAAAAGACTCGTACTGATTACGGATGTTTATATCCACTACAAACATTCAGTAAAGATAAAAAAATAGATTTGCGTAAAATATCCTTTTTTATAGAAGCCAATAATAGGGATAATTTGAATATACTACAACTTCTAGCCAGAGATATTTCAGGAAACGTATACGAGATAACTGATGAAGATAAAAAATATATACATTTAGCAGCTGTATTCGCAAATAATTTTTCCAACTTAATGTATATCAAAGCAGAAAAAATATTAAGAGAGAAAAGGATTCCATTCAAAGTGTTAGGAAATTTAATACAAGAGGGAATAAATAAAGCAAAAAAAATTGGTCCACAAAAAGCCCAAACAGGACCGGCAATACGAGGAGATAATAGGATTATAGATCAACATATTTCTATGTTAGCCAACGAACCTGAATGGCAAGAGGTATATACGATATTATCTGATTTAATAAAAAAAGAGAATCTATGAATTTCAAACAAAAAATTACAACGATAAAGGCCTTTGTTTTTGACATCGATGGAGTTCTTTCTTCTTCTATGATATCTGTTAATACAGATGGTTCGCTGCAACGCACTATCAATTCTAAAGATAGTTATGCAATACAATATGCGATAAAAAAAGGATATAAAATTGCCATTATCACAGGAGGGAAAGCAGAACATCTTCTAAAATGCTATTCAGGATTGGGTATAGAAGATATTTATGTGAACTCAGGAGTAAAAAAATATGCATTTAATGATTTTATAAATAAGTATCAAATCAACAATAGTGAAGTATTATACATGGGAGATGATATCCCGGATTATGAAGTGATGAAACAAAGCGGAATAGCAGCCTGCCCTTCTGATGCATCAAATGAAATTAAAAGCATTTCTATATATGTATCGGATAAAAAAGGAGGAGATGGATGCGTGCGTGATGTAATAGAACAAGTATTAAAAAGTCAGAATCAATGGTTTGATGCAGAAATCGCTTTTGAATGGTAAAATACAAATATTATGAAAAACTACATTAACTTAATCAGATATAAGAATATATCATTTATATTACTAATTCAAATATTAACATATTGGTGTATTATAAATCCAATTTTGCTTTTATTCGGTATTCAAGAATCTTTACCATTATTTGTAAAAATCTTGAGTGTAGTTGCCACTCTATTTATTTCAGCCGGGGGTTACGTTATCAATGATTATTTTGACATAAAGATAGATTTAATAAACAAACCTGATAGAGTAATTATTACTAACGGAATATCCAAAAAGTCGGCAATGAATTATTACACAATACTAACTTCTATTGGAGTATTGTGCGGCTTGATATGTGCATTTATTTTGCGTAGCATTACAATAGGCTTAATATTTGTAATAACTCCCGGAGCGTTATGGTTTTATTCCGCTACATACAAAAGGCAATTAATTATTGGAAATCTTATAGTAGCAGTCTGCTCTGCTCTTGTATTATTACTTCCATTAATATGCGAATCTACCTTTTTGTTGAATTATTATTCAATGATTAAAGAAACCCCGATTATCAAAATGCTTTACACTTGGGTATGCTCATTTGCCGGTTTTGCATTTACTTTCACTTTAATAAGAGAGATAGTTAAAGATTTGGAAGACATTCCCGGAGACAGAGAAATGGAATGTCATACAATACCTGTAGTATGGGGCGAAACGGTATCTAAAATTCTTATCACAATACTTCTGTTAGGTGTCAATATAATACTCTCACTAATTACCATAAAATATATTCCATTTGAAGGTACATTATCACTTAAATATTACATAATCGGAATTGCAACACCGTCGATATTTGCAATAGTATCATTATGGGGAAATAATTGTACTGCATATAAAACTACATCATACATATTGAAATTCATTATGCTTATCGGAATATTATACTCTTTTGTATTTTATTATTTAATATCAGCATCATATAAAATTCCATTTCTTGGAATATTTCAAATCATCTGATAAATATGTTAGAGAACTACAAAATCATATTAGGATCAAAATCCCCCAGAAGGAAAGAATTACTTTCGGGCTTAGACATAAATTTTTCAATTAAAACAATTGAAGTAGACGAACAATATCCCAACACACTAAAGGGAGAAGAAATTCCAATATATTTGTCAAAACTGAAAGCGGATAATTACGCTATAAAAAGCGGAGAGCTTCTTATTACTGCAGATACAATAGTCTATTTAGACGGAGAAGTATATGGTAAACCCGGGTCAAAAGAAGAAGCGAGGCATATGTTACAAAAGTTGTCAGGGAACACTCATGAAGTAATAACCGGTGTAACAATAACCACTAATTCTCGTCAAGATACATTTGCGTCGACAACAAAAGTAACATTCAGCGAATTAACATCACAAGAAATTGAATATTATTTAGATAAGTATAAACCATATGATAAGGCCGGAAGTTACGGAATTCAAGAATGGATAGGCTATATCGGCATTTCTCATATAGAAGGTTCATATTTCAATGTAATGGGACTACCTGTTCAAAAATTATATCAGACATTAAAAACATTTTGAATATGAAAAAAATATTATTTCTTTTTTCCCTGACAGTTCTATTATTTTCTTGTAATTCTAAAACTGAAAATCACAAGATTAATGATAAACCGATTAAAATTGAAACTCCTAAATATGCAAAAGGATTCAATATTGAATATTACGAGAACTATAAAGTGCTAAATATTTTTAATCCATGGGAGAAAGGAAATATTCAAGAAAAAATATATATAACATCAGAAAAGAATCTTACTTTTCCAAAAAATAATGTCGTTATAATTACTCCAATAGAAAATATAGCAATATCCAGCTGCACACATATCGAGTTTATCAATTTATTAGATAGTGTTAATATTATAAAAGGGGTATGTAGTCCGGAATTAATTTACAACAGCACCATTCAAAAATTATATAAAGAGAAGAAAATAACCAATTTAGGAGATGCCTTCAATATTAATATAGAATTATTATTAAATCTAAATCCTCAAGGATTAATGTTATCCACATACAATAAACAAGATAATAACACAAAAAGATTAGAACAAAGTGGCATCCAATTATTATACAATAACGAATGGACGGAATCAACATTATTAGGTAGAGCGGAATGGATAAAGTATTTCGGCATATTATTAGGTAAAAAAGAGAAAGCAGACTCGATATTTAATCACATAGAGGCAAACTATCTATTAGCCAAGAAATTAGCAAAAAGCATTCCAAATAAAAAGAGTGTCATGGTAGGTAGTAATTTTAAAGGGACATGGTATGTACCTGGGGGACAATCATATATGGGACAATTATTGCAAGATTCCGGAGCTGATTATTATTATTCAAATACTTCAGACACTCAATCAATTCCTTTAAATTTTGAAACAGTATTAGACAAATTTCATAATGCGGATGTATGGTTAAATGCACCGACATCCACAATACAAGAATTATTTGAAATTGATTCTCGCCACAAATTATTTAATTCCGCAATCAAAGGTGAGGTATATGCATTTTTAGCTAGAACAAATTCATATGGTGCCAATGATTTTTGGGAAAGTGGCATTGCCCATCCCGATTTATTACTAAAAGATATCATTTGGGCATTATACCCGGAATTATTAACTGAATATATTCCTACATACATTCTGAAATTAAAATAATGAAATTACAAATTAAATATATATTGCTTTTTGCACTAGTAATATTACTATTTTGTGCAGATTTATTAATAGGGAGCGTAAGAATACCAATATCACATCTCTTTGATAATGATGGTATTTACTATGAAATCATCCATAATTTCAGGTTACCGAAAGCTATTACGGCAATCCTTACGGGGTCTGCAATATCAATTGCAGGATTAATAATGCAAACATTGTTTCAAAACCCATTAGCAGGACCATACGTATTAGGTGTAAGTTCTGGAGCTAGTTTAGGTGTAGCCATTTACATTCTTGCCGGCTCAATACTTCCTATAATCTTTATTCAATCAGGCTTTGGATTAATAATTTCTGCTACATTAGGAGCTGTATTCGTATTATTACTAGTATTGATGGTATCATTTAAAGTTCGTCAAGCAGTATCACTCCTATTGATAGGAATAATGTTTGGACAAATAGCAGGATCTGTAGTAAGCATATTACAAAATATCAGTAATCCGGACTCATTGAAATTATATATTACATGGACATTCGGATCATTATCTGCAGTAACATGGGATTATATGATTATTATGGCACCAATAGTTTTCATAGGAATAGCAATCGTATTCTTAATTCAAAAGTCACTAAACTCTTTATTATTAGGAGAAAATTATGCACAAGGGTTGGGTGTTAATATAAAAAGAACGCGACTATTAATCATTATTGCAATATCTTTATTAGCAGGAGCGACAACAGCATTTACGGGACCGATAGCATTTATTGGTATTGCAGTACCACATATTGTAAGGAAAGTATTAAAAACATCCGACCATCTATACACTACTTTAGGTTGTATTTTTATCGGTTCCGCCCTTCTACTCTTATGTGATATTTGTACTCAATTACCATCAGAGGGTTATATATTACCAATAAATTCTATCAGTGCATTAATTGGAGCACCAATAATAATTTGGATTATCGTAAAACAGAATAAATCTACATACTAATGGCACAATTATTAACAAAAGCATTGAATATCGGATATAATAAATATATAGTACAGAGCAATTTAAATTTATCTGCACAAAAAAGAGATTTAATCTGTTTAACAGGTACTAATGGAAGTGGCAAAAGTACTTTATTAAGAACATTAGCGGGGTTACAACCGGCTATTTCCGGAGAAATACTAATTTCGGATAAAAATATTTCATCTCTAACAAACAAGCAAAAAGCACATTTACTGTCATTAGTACTAACCGACAATATAGAAGTAGAAAATCTATCTATCAGAAATTTAGTTGCCATGGGTAGGATTCCATATACCAATTGGCATGGTAAACTATTACCTAAGGATAACGAAAAGGTAGAAGAAGCACTTAATAATGTAAACTTAATGCACAAAGCGGAGTGTAAAATATCAGAAGTTTCTGATGGGGAAAAACAACGAGCAGTAATTGCAAAGGCATTAGCACAAGATACTCCTTTAGTTTTACTTGACGAACCAACTGCTCATCTTGATTTACCAAATAGAATAGAGGTGATGCTATTACTAAGAAGACTCTCGGTTACCACAGAGAAAACCTTCATTCTCAGTACACACGAGCTTGATTTAGCATTACAAATCTCAGATAAAATCTGGTTAATGACAAAAGATGGAATAAGAGAAGGCATTCCGGAAGATTTAATGTTGTATAATTACTTCCAAAATGCCTTCGGTTCCAAATCATTTTATTTTGACGAAAATGATGGACATTGCCATTTAAATCAGTTGGTAGGACCACTACAAGTATCTGTTATTAATAAATTACCCACAAACAACAAATACGAATCGTGGATGCGCAGAGCATTAATACGAACCGGTATTCAGATAAGTGAAAATTCAAAAATTTCAATAAACTGTTTTGAAAACGGATATACAATAAATGATTTAGCCACTAAATATGATAATATAGAAACTACCTTAGAAGCATTAAATCATTTATAATAACTAAACATTATTCTTTTTTTACCGGGCAAGAATTACACAAATTTCCACCAACACATCCTTCACAACTATTTTTTTTCTTATTTTTACAAAGATGTATTATTCTTTTGATTACCAAAAAAATTGCAATTATAAACACCAAAGCAACTAATAATTCTTGCCAGATATTATGAATTGCAGATTGGTAAAATATAAAAGATACAATCCAAGCCAACATTAGAGAATATACTGTAGAGAAGAGAGTCCACCTCCAAGAATGAGTTTCGTTATGAATTGTAGCAATTGTGGCAATACAAGGGATATAAATAAGCACAAACAGCATGAAACTAAATGCTATAATAGGATTAAAAGGATGCGTTCCATCGGGATTTACAGCAGAAACTAATTTTGAAGATAAAGAGGTATCATTTTCGGATTCATATAACACACCTAAAGTACTAATAACAACCTCTTTTGCAGCAACACCGGTTACCAAGGCAACGCAAGAGCGCCAATCAAAACCAAGAGGTTCGAAAACAGGTTGAATAGCCTTTCCCATTTTTCCCAAATATGAATTTTCTTTTTGAATACCTCTTTCCATTACAGATAATTCTTCATAGTTTTTACCATCATACATAGGGAAATAACTCAAAGCCCAAATAATAATAGAGCCAAGTAAAATGGTAGTACCTATTTTTTTCAAATATTGCACTCCCCTATCCCAAGTTTCTTTTAAAATATTTTTAGCACTTGGCAATCTATAAGGAGGTAATTCCATTACGAAAGGAGTTTCTTCTTTGGAAAACAAGAATTTTTTAAATATTTTTGCCATCAAAGCAGCTAAAATAATACCAATGAAATACAAAAGGAATAAAACAGTACCGGCATTATTAGCAAAAAAAGCACCTGCAAAAAGTAAATAAATAGGCATTCGTGCACTACATGACATAAGCGGAGATATTAAAATAGTAACCATTCTGGCATTCTTATTTTCAATAGTTCTCGTAGCCATAATAGCAGGTACATTACAACCAAATCCCATTACAAGAGGAATAAACGAACGACCATGCAATCCGATAAAATGCATTATCTTGTCCATTAAAAATGCAGCTCTTGCCATGTAACCAGTCGATTCTAACAAAGATAAAAAGAAGTACAAAATCAGAATATTTGGTAAGAACACCAATACACCACCAACACCTCCAATTATTCCATCCACAAGAAGATCACGGAATATACCAGGAGCAATTAAATTTCTTAGCCAAGAAGAAAACATATCTACACCGGTTTCAATCCATTCCATTGGGAAAGAACCAAGATAAAAAGTAGCTTGAAAAGTAATAAAAATTATCAATAAAAAGATTGGATAACCAAGATATTTATTGATTAAAACTGAATCTATTTTAGACGACTTGGAATTATTATTTTTTTTCACTGCAGGAAAATAAGTCTCTTTCAAGGCACCGGCAATAAAACCATATTTAGAATCATTGATAAGGTTTTCGGCACTATCTTTCATTTGACTTTGAATTATTTTTTCGCATGAATCCCGGACTTGAAGAATTTCCGACGCTCCATCAAAATTTTTTATATACGATTCTATATCAACATCTTTTTCCAATAATTTTATTGCAATATAACGAGGAGTATAATCATCAGGATAGATATTATACTGTTGCATAGCATGCTTAATTTTCATTATTGCATCTTCTATAACATTACCATATCCGATATGAATATGTCGAACCAATTCATATTGATTTTTGTTTTTTTCGATATCGGTATGAATTGAATTTGCTGAAGTATGTTTATGTGGCAAATTCAAAGTATGATATTGCTTATCCAATAAATTATCATCAGCAACCTGAGCAATAAGATTACCATCCTCATCGATATAATCACAAGATTCATAGACTCTTATAACAGCATCTAATAAATTGTCAATACCAAAATTTTGATTTGATATAGTAGGAATCATTGGTATACCAATCATCTTACTTAAAGATTGATAATCAAATTTATCGCCTTTTGCTTGTAATTCATCATACATATTCAAAGCAATAACAACCCTAAGGTTCATATCAATCAATTGTGTAGTAAGAAACAAATTACGTTCCAAATTTCCGGCATCCACTACATTGACAATGATATCCGGATGCTCTTCTGCAATTTGCTTACGCACATATCTTTCTTCAGGAGAATAGGCAGAAAGAGAATAAGTTCCAGGAAGATCAACCAAAGAAATATGATATCCTTTATATTCAAAAACATTAGTTTTTGCATCAACAGTAACTCCCGAATAGTTTCCCACCTTCTCTTTTGCACCGGAAATTACATTAAAAAGAGAGGTTTTACCGGCATTAGGATTTCCCACTAAAGCCACTTGAATATCTTTTCGTTTTTGAAGAGCTACAGATCGTATTTCATCTTCAGAAATAATGTTTAATTTATCATGAGTATTTTGCTTTGCAATCTCTTCTGCCTCTTCTACAGAAATAACTTCAATATGTTGTGCTTCATTAAGACGAAGGCTAACATTATAACCCATAATACGATATTCTATAGGGTCACCCAAAGGAGCTTTATTAATGACTTCTACCATTTTACCTTTAATAAAGCCCATTTCAACTATTCTTTTTCGGAAACCACCATGGCCGGCAACCTTTACAATAACGGCCTTTCCCCCTACTTTTACTTCTGATAATTTCATAATTTAAACCATTTTCTATAGATTATAAAAATAAAAGCTGCCTATGCAGCTTTTACTTACATATTAATTCATTGAAGCAAGAAATTCTTCATTTGAGTTAGTTTTTTCCATTCTATCTTTCAAGAATTCCATTGCCTCAACAGCATTCATATCTGACAAATAATTTCTTAGTACCCACATTCTTTGAAGAGTATCCTTAGATAGTAATAAATCATCTCTTCGAGTAGATGAAGACATTATATCAACGGCAGGGAATATTCGTTTATTGGCCAACTGTCTATTCAATTGTAATTCCATATTACCGGTACCCTTAAATTCTTCAAAAATAACATCATCCATTTTACTACCAGTATCAGTCAAAGCTGTTGCAATAATAGTCAGGGAACCACCATTTTCTATGTTACGAGCGGCACCAAAAAATCTTTTCGGTTTATGTAAAGCATAAGCATCAACACCACCGGATAAAACCTTACCGGAAGCCGGAAGAGAAGTATTATAAGCTCTGGCAAGACGTGTAATTGAATCTAATAAGATAACAACATCATGACCACACTCTACAAGTCGTTTGGCTTTTTCATGCACAATGCTCGCCACTTTTACATGTCTATCAGCGGGCTCGTCAAAAGTAGAAGAAATCACCTCAGCATTTACACTGCGTGCCATATCTGTAACCTCTTCCGGACGCTCATCGATTAATAATATAATCATATATACTTCAGGATGATATTCTAATATAGAATTAGCAATATCTTTGAGCAACATAGTTTTACCTGTTTTGGGTTGAGCAACAATCAAACCACGTTGACCTTTACCGATAGGGGAAAACAAATCTACAATTCTACTTGATAGAGTAGCTTTTTTGTTAGGAGTAGTAAGTGTAAATTTCTCATTAGGGAAAATAGGGGTTAGGTGCTCAAAAGAAACTCTATCACGAATTTTTTCGGGAGATAATCCATTAATTTTTAGAGCTCTAACAAGAGGGAAATATTTTTCTCCTTCACGAGGGGGACGAATATTTCCTTCTACAGTATCTCCGGTTTTCAATCCATAAGTTTTTATTTGAGAAGCACTTACATATATATCATCAGGTGAAGACAAATAATTATAATCAGCAGAACGGAGGAATCCATATCCATCAGGCATCAATTCCAAAGTACCCATACCTACAAGAATATCATCAAATTCGTAAGGGCGTTCACCAACTTCCAATACTGAATTTTTAGGTGGGTAATAATTATTATAAAGATTTTGTTGATTATTTTTATAAATAGGTCTTTGATTATTATTTGAATTTTGGTATTGATTATTTTGAATTTGATTATTTTGGAATGGATTTTTTTGTTGTTGCATTGGTTGTTGATTCATTTTTTTTGCAACAACATTATTCGTTTTCTGTATATTATTTTGTTTTTGAAATTGATTTGCTTGTTGATTTGGAATAAAGTTTTGATTATTAGTCGCTCTATTCGGAACAATATGACCTTGATTTACCTGAACATTTGGAGAATAATTATCGTTGTTATTATCAGTATTTTTTGGAGTATCCTCTACTTTTTCTTCTTCATTACGATCAATATCTATTGAAGAATTGTCAAAATCATATTCATCTTCATTAACAGGGATAACGACGGAACCAATTACATCCGGATGTGAAATGACAGTTTTTTTCACTTTGGAAGTTGATGATTTTATTTTACTTTCAATTTGTTTTTCATCATCTTTAACCGGATTAGAATTATCAGGTTGTTTTGTATCCAAAGCTTTTTGTTGCACAATATCTATTTGACTATTTAAAATAGATAAAATAATTTCTTCGGATGTTTTATTAGTTAGACTTTTAATGCCCAATGGCTTAGCAATTTCGATTAATTCTTTTTTTGTCTTTTCTTTTAATTCTGATAAAGTATACATATACGATATAAATCAATGAAAATATAATAATCGTACCATTTATATAATGGTATGAATAAAAAAAATATTTTTAAAGGAAAATAGATGCACAAGGAATGATGTGTGTCTCTCTTTGATTTGCGGTGCAAAGTTACAATTTTTTTTTCATACACATTCAAGAATATTGCAAAAAAAATCTAAAATATCGAACAATCATAATTAGAAAATATAATTGAAATTCTAAGCCACTTCTAAAAATATTTAGTAACTTTGCAAAAAATACCGCAATCTCAAAAATTTAAAGAAAATGTTTGAAACTCTTTATATCTCAATAGGATACATATTAATAGCAATACTATCTATTACATTTCTTATTCAACTTTATCTCTATATACACCCTTATTCATCGATAATAAGGAAGAATAAAAAAGAGAAGAAGCAAAGTTCAGAAGAAGATAATGTACAGCCTTCTGTATCAATAATAATATGCGCAAAAAACGAGTCAAATAATTTACAATCATTTTTGCCATTAATATTCGAGCAAGAGTATTCCGATTATGAAGTTATAGTTGTAAATGACGGTTCATTTGACGACACGGTTAATATACTAAAAGATTTTCAATTAAAATACAACAATTTATACGTTACCAATATTCCTGAAGATGTTAATATTATTAGCAGAAAAAAATTGGCATTAACAGTAGGGATTAAAGCTGCCAAAAATGAGATATTATTACTAACTGATGCCGATTGTAGGCCAAGTAGCAAACATTGGATATCAAAAATGGTGAGCCAATTTAAGCCGGGCACTGAATTTGTATTAGGAATAGGTGATTACTTAACAGAAAAATCTTTTATCAACAAATTAATTTGTTATGATACACTAACCATTGCTATGCAATATATTGGTTTTGCAGCGATAGGAAGTCCATATATGGGAGTAGGTAGAAACATTGCATATCGACGCGAAACATTCTTTAACAATAATGGATTTGCCGGTTTTTTACAAATTTCATCAGGAGATGATGATTTATTTGTCAATCATCATGCCACAAAACACAATACACAAACAGAAACAAGTTTTGAATCAATAACCCTATCCATTCCCAAACATACTTTCAAGGATTGGTTTCATCAAAAAACAAGACATCTATGCAGTTCTAAATTATATACTACAAAAAGTAAATATTTAGTAATGATTGAGCCAATTACAAAAGGGCTATTTTATTTATCATTACTTCTGTTACTAATTTTTTATTACAACAACTATTATTTAATAATAGCCGGGGTAAGCATGTATCTCATACGCTATTTTACTCAATTATTAGTTTACAATCTTACTTCAAAAATATATAAACGGAAAAATTTATACCTCTCCATAATACTATTTGACCTTTTATTACCTCTAATAAACGTATATATTTTTACCATTTACAACAAGCTTCATAAAAGAGTAGAATACTCTTGGTAATATAAATAATTAATTATCAATATATTAAAAACAAGAAATCTAAGTTTAAAAAGAATATATCAGTAAAAAAATTATTAAAGAAAAAATTATTTATTTTACTGATTAGATATGAAAAAAATTTGTACATTTGTAAAATAAAATAACACCCTCCATAATGGAGAAAAAATACTATAATTATGGAAGCACAAATTACTCCAAATGCAGAAATTAATGATAATGTTACTATTCCTAATGAAAACGAAGAAAATGTAAACGTTATCAACGCAGCAGAAGAACAACAACCATCGGATGCTGAAGCACAGACTACAACAAACACAGAAGAAGTAAATGAGCCATCAAACGAAAATTCTGAAGAAAAAGCCACTCAGAGTAAAAAAGAGATGGAAGATAATTACTCTAAAAAGCAAGAAATTCTTTCAAAATTTGAAGAATATCTTAAGTTAGACGATTTATCAAAATTGGTTCCTCCTTGTAAAGAATTAATACAAGAGTGGAAAAATCTTGGTGAAGTACCGGAACAATATGCACAAGAAATAAATACGAAATTCTCTAAATTAAGAGATAATTTCCGTGAAAAAAATAATAATTACATTGCTATGAGAGAATACGATTTTGAGAAAAATCTGTCTCTCAAAAAAGAATTAATTGAAAAAGCCAAAAAATTATTAGAGCAAGACATCACTTCTGCAGTAAAAGATTTACAAAAATTACATGCAGAATGGAAAGAAACCGGTTCTGTAGCACCATCTTTAAGAGAAGAAATTTGGGAAGAATTCCGTCAATTATCATCTCAAATCAACCAAAAATACCAAGCATATTATGAAGAGTTGAAAGAGAAAGAAAAAGAATACGCAGAACAGAGAAATAATGCATGTGTATTCGTAGAATCTATCGACTTCACTACATTAAAAACATTCAAAGAATGGAATGAAAAAACAGAAGAAGTAATAGCTACAAACGTATATTTCAAGAAAACAGATAACCCTGTAGAAGCAAGAGTTGTAGCTAAATATTTCAAAAGATATAGAACTGCTTGTGACAAATTTTTTGAAGCGAAAAAGATATTCCAAAAAGAGCAAAAGAGTACATTACAAGCAAATTTTGAAGCTAAACAAGCTATTCTCAATAAAGCTAAAGAACTCAAAAACAGTACTAATTGGAACTCTACTACAAATGCATTAATAGAGATGCAAAAAGAATGGAATTCAATTGGTCCTGCACCTAGAAAAATAAACGAAACTTTACACACACAATTCAGAGAGATTTGCGATTACTTCTTTGCTAAAAAATCAGAAGCATACAAAGACAGAATAGAAACTGAGCAAGAAAATTTAAAGAGCAAATTAGAATTGATTGAAAAAATCAAAAATTTCGAATTTTCCGGTAATGATGAAGAGGACTTCTCTGCACTTAAATTCTTATGCGATCAATACCAATCGATAAAGAGTATTCCTTATAAAGAGAGGGAAAATTTATACAAGAAATACAAACAAATTACAGATGAGCAATTTAGCAAAATAAGAATGAAACGCAAAGCAGCTCAAATGTCATTTGAAGGAAACATAAATAAACTTAGAGCCCAATATGATAATGTAAAACAAAAATTAATCACATATGAAAATAACATTGGGTTCTTTATGAAAGGCGGTAAAAACAATTCGATAATAAATGAATTAGAAAGAAAAATTACTGATTTGAAAGAGGAGTTAACCATTTTACAAAATCAAATTGATAGTTTAAACGAATCTAATTCACAAAACGAAGAAAAATAAAAATGTCAGTTCATAATATTGACGATGCCAGAAAGGTAACCACACATCGTTTGTTAGAGATGAAACAACGAGGTGAGAAAATAAGTATGCTGACTGCGTACGATTATACAATGGCATCAATAGTGGATGAAGCCGGTATAGACGTGATATTAGTAGGAGATTCTGCATCAAACGTTGTAGCCGGCAACGTTACTACCCTTCCTATATCATTAGATCAGATGATATATCATGGAAAATCTGTAGTAAAAGCAGTAAAAAGAGCATTGGTAGTTGTAGACATGCCTTTCGGTTCTTACCAAATCAGTGATGTAGAAGCTGTAAAAAATGCAATTCAGATGATGAAAATAACTCATGCTGATGCGTTAAAATTAGAAGGTGGAGTTGAAATTATTGATGCTATAAAAAAAATTTTGGCAGCAGGTATTCCTATTATGGGTCATTTAGGTCTTATGCCACAATCAATTAATAAATACGGAACTTATAATGTGAGAGCAAAATCAGATATTGAAGCAAACAAACTAATTTCAGATGCAAAAGCACTGGAAGAAGCCGGATGTTTTGCTATCGTATTGGAAAAAATACCTGCTCAATTGGCAAAAAAAGTTTCAGAAAGCGTTTCAATTCCTATTATAGGTATTGGAGCTGGCAAATATACCGACGGGCAAGTACTTGTACTTCATGATATGTTAGGAATGACAAAAGGATTTTCTCCTCGTTTTTTAAGACGATATTGTGATTTGAACTCAATAATAAACGAAGCAGTGTCACATTATGTTTCTGATGTAAAAAAACAGGATTTCCCTAACGATTCGGAGCAATACTAACCATTTTATATCATATTTAAAAAAGCCATAAATTTTATATTTATGGCTTTTTATTTTTTATCTTCAAAAACGACCCTTGTTCAGATACTACGTAATATGGTATATTACGCTTTTGTAAAACATTTTTAAAATCAGAAATATATCCGGAATAGACTCCATTTGTTAATATTACATATTTTGGCAGGACAAATTGATCAAATAATTTATTACTTGGATACACTCCCCTATCAATGATTAAATTATCAACAACAATAGGCTTCAAATTCGTATGCTTATATCTAAAAACATTATCCCTAAAAATCAGGTAACTCTCATTTTCAAATTCAAATAAATTATTAATCAAAGAAGAATCGTTAATTATTTTTGGATAGGGAGCTTTATATTTAATCCATAATTCATTCTTATCATAATAATTATTTCCATTTACAAATAGTATATTGTCATTACAATTAAATACATTTACCATCAACTGCTTTCTATTTCCAACATATAATATATTTTTATTTTGCACATCAATAGTATTGACTGAAGTAACAATTACAAAAACCACAACTGAAATCAACACAGCCGATAAAGCAATATTCTTATTTTTATTTACAACATTCAAATAATTTAAAAACAGTAAAACTATGAAATACAATAATATACATTGAAATAAAGAGATATAAACATCTATTACAGCGTATTTTAATGATGCTATAATATTTATTATTTCCTCGAAAAATTTTAAGATAATATTCAAGATATATGCTATTACATTAGACACATATGGTATTACTGATGTAAATATTAATAAATACCCTCCAATAAAAATAATAGGTGCTAACAAGACTACACATAAATTAGAAATCATAAAAAATAACGGGAACTGATGAAAATAAAACATAACAATAGGGAAAGTAAAAACTTGAGCGGCAAGAGTAACACCTATCACGCTAAGAATATTGTTTCTCCATTTGAATTTAGGCACCATTCTCTGTAAAAAATGGTATATCCTTTTATAAAAAACAACAATTGATAATACTGCAAGATAACTTAGTTGGAAACTTATATTAAAAAGCAAAGCAGGATTAGCTAATAATGAAATTGTAGCAGATAGTAATAATGCATGTATAACTCGATATTTATTTCCTGTAAAAAGAAAAACAAGCATTAAAGAAAACATGAATGAGGCACGAACAACAGAAGGGGCAAATCCGGTTAACAATGCATACAACCACAACAATACCAAACCAAAAATGGTAACAAATAGACGATAATATCTATTATATAAGCGAGAATATAATAAGGATATTATCATAAAGATAAATCCCACATGCATACCACTTACAACTAAAATATGAGAAACACCGGCAGCAGAAAAATTATTTTTTGTATCCTTTGAAAGAATACTTTTTTCACCTAATGTTATCGCGCTCAATATTGCCAATTCCTCGTTACCTAACTTAAAATCACGATAGATAGAAATTAAATTTTCCCTTAACAATAAAAATTTATCTGTTATTGAATACGATTCCGCCCTATTATAAAGAATTATATCATCATATACGTAACCGATTTTTGAATAGCCATTAACTTTTAAATACGAAGAATAATCAAATGAAGATACGTCATCTTTATTAGGTAAAAATAATGATGTAGAAACTAAATATTTATCACCTAATTTAGGAGAAATTAATTGAGAATCAACAGATAAATTTAAGAGCACTTTATGATTTTGAATAGAAGAGCATAATGTGTCGAAAGAAAATAATACTTTAGCATCAAAAGAGCAATATTTATCTTTCATAACCGGAATTGACTCTACCTTAATAAGATAAGTAGATTCTTTTACCGGCATATCTACAATGACTTTTTCATTGTGATTAACTATTAGAATAGCGCCTAATGAAAACAATAATAATGAAAAAGAGACAATAAAAATCCACTCTCTAAGATTATTTCTAAAGAGAGTGGAAAATATAATATTAATCAGAATTGCAACTACGGTAATTCCAAAAACTATAAAATATAAGTTGGAATTAAAATAGTAACCACATAATATTCCTAAAGATAAGAACAAGAAAATTCTGGCATAAGTATAAGAGAAATAATTCTTTAACAGCCAAGAAGAATTATCTATGTTGCTCTCTAAGAAGGTCATTAACAGATTTAACAGGATTAAAAGTATCGATAGGAACTTCAACAAAAATTGTATTCCAATTACTCATTGCACCATTCCACAATCCAGGTAATTCCAATACTTTCATATCCACACCATTTTTAGATTTGGTAGAGATAAAGCCTGTTTGCTCATCTACATATTTTGTAAGATCAAATTTATTACCATTAAAATCTCTTACGCCACATACTATATCTACCGGATTAAAGAATTTGGAATTCTTCATAATATTCACATCATCAGGGTTATTTTTGTTGATTTGCGAACTTTCTAATATTTGCAAAGAAGTAGATCCGTCATTATCAATAACGATATATGGTCCACCACCGGGTTCTCCTTCATTTTTAACCATACCACAGACACGAATAGGACGATTAAATTTCTCAAATAAGAAATTACATTTCTCTTGCGAAGAACACTTAGATAAATCTACATCAATAGATAATTCGTTTTTTGCAAATAACAACATTTCATCTAATTCGGTATCAGACACTTTACCGGCATTAAGTATAGTAAGGTAATTAAATAATTTTTCTTGGCAAGAAACAAGAACTCCGGCAATTACCTTTTTATAATCCACAGTAACATCTTTAAATTTATCCGGAACTACATTATCAATATTCTTAATAAAGATAATATCTGAATTCAAATCATTCAAGTTTTCGATAAGAGCACCATGGCCAGCAGGTCGGAATAAAACAGACCCATCATCATTACGCACTACATCGCCATTCGCATCAAGAGCAATGGTATCTGTAGAAGCTTTTTGAATAGAAAAACTGATTATATAATGAACTTTAAAGAGATTTTCGTAAAAAGCAATCTCATTCATCATATGAGATTTAAATAGGTCTAAATGTTCCGGTAAAACAGTAAAATGGATACGAACTTCATTATATTTATTAGTTGTATAAAGGGCACCTTCTACAATATGTTCCAAAAATGGTGTACGAATATAATTTGGATAAGTATGAAACAATAACAATCCCTTTGGTAAGGAACCGTAATTAAGGCCTTTCTCATCCAATAAAGCCCTTATAACATCCTTATAATTACCTGATTGAATTTGTTCGTCTACAGATTTACCAAACAGACTGATAGATTTTTCATTTAAGGCATTAAAAAAAGCGAAATTGTGAATTTCATTAAAAAATTTCTTTACATACTCATTATCAGGAGCTGAAATATTAGAATTTAAAAATTCAAACAAATCCTTAAACATTCTACTTGCAGCACCGGAAGCAGGAACGAATTTCACAATATCAGAGCCATTATCAAGATAATTATCCCAAGCAATAATGGCATTTTTTCTTTCTTTTTCGTCTAAATGTTTAATACCATTACCAATAACAGCAGAAGCTTTTATTTTTAAGAAAGGAAACCCCTGTTTAAGAGAATCAATTTGTCTTAAAACGGTATTTTCATTAATACCTAATTTCTTGAATTGGTTTAAATCTGAAGAAGAAAACATAGTATAGATTATCTAGGGTTTTTAACTTTTACATTTTCAACATGATTCCACAACTCTTTTTTGTAGACCAAAGCATCAACAGATTCATCAGGAGCATAAATTTGAGTGCCATCCTTGAGTTCTCTGATAGGAGTTAAATGATCGAAAAGAATTCTTTTTTTCTTTTTATCATAATCCAAATTCATTTGAGCATTGATATCATATTCAAAAAGAACACGAGACTGTTTTCTCTTGTTTGTCAATAATTTAAATATAGGGTTACCGAATTTGATAGCAGTTTTACTAAAAGTAAGCACATCGATAACTTTATATTGAGTTTCCTCATTATCTCCCGGAATCCAACCAAGAGCAACATAAATTGTTTTATCGCGATATCTACAATTGATCAATTTATAGTAAAAACCTCCATACCAATTCATTTCGTTTAAATTACCGGTTACATTTGGTATATAAGGGATTCCTTGGGCCAGAGTGTACATTGTGCCCATTTCACCATGTTGAATCAGAGCATAATACTGAGAAGTACCATCTTTTAATGGAATATTCCATGAATACATATGTATTACACCATCTTCGGAAACAACGGAACCGATATTATCCAAAGAAAATTGGAAATCAAAATCTTCGGCTTGATACAAGATTTCTATCATTTCTCGCTGAATAGAATCTGCAATAATAGTTTTCTCTTGAGTATCCTCTACGGTTTTAATTACTTCAAACCAATTTCTAACTTTTGCTTCTCTTTCTTCAATTGTTTGTGCAAATGTCATAGACGATGCAAATGACACAAGTAGAGCTATAATAAGTGTTTTTTTCATAATATATTAATTTAATTTATTTACATCCAAATGCATTCTCCAATTCCAAATATGCTTTGGATTACTTGGAACATTTATTCTTTCATCAATATTTTTTGAACGAAGCACATCATCGCAAGCCATATAATCTTGCCAAGGCAAAATTGCCCACATACTCTTGGAATTCAGGTGATTATTAATAATATTTTTTGCTAAATCCGCTGTCAAATCATCCGGGGCATTACCAATTTTATGCAAAATATTATTAAAATACCATTGAGTATTTGCTTTATCTTCTTTCCACCATTGGCGAAGAGTGCTTGTATCGTGGGTACCTGTACAACAAACGGAAAGATAAGGCACTTGATTAAGGTCTACAAATTTTTTATTTACCTCTTTAGGCATTCTTTCCACCTCAAGAGAAAGAATTTGTAATTTTCTCATTACACCCGGCACACAATCCGGCACCATACCTAAATCTTCTCCACAAACCAACATATTGGTACTATCTATCAACACGGGTAATTTTTTCATTGCCTCATCAGCCCACATTGAGGTGTGTCGGTGATAGAAAAATTCATCATGAATCCTTGTTAAACACCACTTTACGTTATCATCAAGTTGGCTAAAAGAGTAAGAATTCATCAAGTTTATACGTGGATGATAATTACCTTTTTCGTACTCATCTTGAATAAACAATACTTCAGCATACAAAGGTAATAATTTTTCCAATATATTGTATTTTTTATTTAGAGTATTATTATTGAAATTATCAAATAATTTTCTTTGGGTATCATATTCCGGTTTAAAAGAGTATAAGTTATATGTTTTTTGATTGAAAACATTTGGGACTATCTCGTCAAAATCATCTCCTAATATATTATATAACAACTCTTTAGTTATAAACGGAGAAACAAAACGGTCATAATCAAAATGCAAACCATAATTTTCTATTTCGTTCACTGACATAGGTTTTGCAGGGGAAAAATGGCCTAACAACCCCCAAATATTTTCTTTTGGAATTTCCCAAATACGAAAGAATCCGAGGATATGATCAATTCTAAAAGCATCAAAATAGCGTTCCATCACATTAAAACGATTTTTCCACCATTGAAAATTATCTTTAGAAATCTCTTTCCAATTATATGTAGGAAATCCCCAATTTTGACCTGTTATAGAAAAATCATCAGGAGGAGCACCGGCTTGCATTCCAAGATTAAAATATTTTGGATAAACCCATGCATCAACACTATATCTACTAATTCCTATCGGTAAATCACCTTTTATTACAATTCCTTTTTGATGAAGTTGTTGTATAACGTATGATAATTGTTTATCTAAATGATATTGAATAAAACAATAAAAATATACCGATGATAAATTATTCTCATAATATTCTTCTACTAAAGATTTATTATATAATGCATACTGACCCCAAGTAGTAAAATCATCGGTTCCAAACTCATTTCTCAAAACGGAAAATACGGCATAATCCTTCAACCACAGATTATTATTAGAAATAAAATCACAAAATTCCGTATCTGAAATTATTGAACTGTAGTTTTCATCAAAATATTCTCTAAGATAACTCAGTTTCAATTTATTTACTTGAGAATAATCTACAGAATTTAATTTATTTAATTTCTTCGCTTTATTGATATACTCCTTATATTTTGCTGAATTTTTTAATTTCCCTACAGCATCAATGTTCAAATACATAGGATGCAAAGCATAAACAGAATTTGCTTTATAGGGGTAAGAATCCAAATCTGTATTGGTGGAAGTAGTATCATTAATCGGCAGAATTTGAATTAGAGAATGGCCATTCTTTTTAGCCCAATCGGCAAAAGGAATCAAGTCGTAAAATTCACCAACACCCCAATCACTAGAACTGCGCAATGAAAATACGGGTATCGCCACACCACTACCATGCCAATTATAATCAACATTTATATGTTTAGTATATACAGCATTAGGGATTATCAGAGGCATCCTTCTATTATTACCGATTTCCCATTTCAATATTTCACCAGAATATTTATCATATACTACGAACTTATATTCGGCATGAGTTAAGAAATGGTTATAAGGAAGATTAATCCACCAAAGGTTATTATATGATGGATACATTATCAACTTTTTATCTACTTGCCAATTTCCTAAAAAATCTCCTTCACCTACAATGGCAACACCTTGATTTTTTTCAATGAGAGGGGCGTCTACGATAAGCAAAATATCATTCTCGTTAATTGCTGGGAAAGGGAGATAATCTACATGCTTCGTCAAACAATTAACAAATGGTTTTGACTCAAAAATCGTAGAAATATCGCGATAAATAAATTCATCATTGACTACTCCATTATTCGTTGCGAAATAAGGTAAAAAACGTTTCTTCAATCCCTCGGAAACTATAGTTCCATCAGGATTTTTCAATAAATAAGAATATTCAACAACAGAATTTGATTCAATATCTACATCACAAATCCACATTCCATCACGTAGATACGACATAGAATACTCTTCATTACCTATAACTAAAAAAAGATTTTGCCCGAAATAAGTCGGGCAAAACAAATTAAAATTTATCATGTTATATCACATTATTAACCACCACATTTAGAATAACCACAATTACTACAAACCATGCAACCCTCTTTCATAACAAGAGTATGTTGATGACATTCAGGGCATTCATCATTTGCTAGGGAAGTGCCATCAGGAATATATTTTTTAAGAGCACGTTCAACACCTGATTTCCAATTGTTAATTGATTCGCTATCCAATTGCAAACCGGATACTAACTTCACAACTTGATCGATAGGCATACCATAACGAAGTACACCGGAAATTAATTTAGCATAATTCCAATACTCTTTATCGAATTTATAAGAAAGACCCTCTACGGTAGTTTTATAACCTCGAGAATTTTTATATTGGAAATCATATCTACTTCTGCCATTTTCATCTTTAGTCTTAATAATTACACCCTCAACAACGGATTTTGGAAGAAGTATACCCTCTTCATCATCTGCGAGACCGGTAAATATTTCATAAGGACGTTCGTCTCTAAGTCCGACAAAAGCAATCCATTTCTCTTTTTTATTTTGGAATCTAACTACATCGCATTTTAATTCACGAGGGCGTTCGTAATTTGATATAGGATAACACACACAACGAGTATCATTATCCGGTTTTGTGTTATTTGATTTATTATCTTTTGTAGAGACCAACACGCCGGATCTTGAGCCATCACGATAGATAGTGCAACCTTTACAACCGGATTGCCAAGCTTCAAAATACAATTGAGATACGAGCTCTTCCGTAGCAGTAGCAGGCAAGTTAATAGTAACACTAATACTATGATCTACCCATTTTTGAATTCTTCCTTGCATCTTCACTTTCATTAACCAATCGACATCATTGGAAGTGGCGTGAAAATAAGGAGATTTTGCAACAATTTCATCTAACTCTTCTTGAGTATATTGTTTGTCAACATCATAGCCATTCACTTTCATCCACTCGGCAAATTTATGATGGAAGACAATATATTCTTCAAAAGCATCCCCTTCAGAATCCACGTAATCAACCCTAACATTAATATCATTAGGATTCACTTTACGGCGACGTTTATACACAGGTAAGAATGCCGGTTCAATACCTGAGGTAGTTTGAGTCATGATACTTGTTGTACCGGTAGGTGCAATAGTAAGGCAAGCAATATTACGTCTTCCATATTTACACATATCATTATACAATTGCTCATCTTCATTTTTAATTCTAAGAACGAAAGGGTTATTTTTTTCTCTTTCCGAATCAAATACTTCAAAAGCACCTCTCTCTTTAGCCATTTGAACGCTGGAACGATAGGCTTCGACTGCTATATTACGATGAACGCTTTCGGAGAATTGAGTAGCCTCTTCGCTACCATAGCGCAAGTTCATTGCAGCCAACATATCTCCTTCAGCTGTAACACCTACACCAGTACGACGACCCTTTAATGTTTTTGCTTTTATTTTATTCCAGAGTTCAAATTCCGTACGTTTAACGTTATCGGATTCAGGGTCGGAATTTATTTTTTCAATAATCTTATTAATTTTTTCTATCTCGAGATCGATGATATCATCCATAATACGTTGTGCAAGACGCACGTGACTTCTAAATAAATCGAAATCAAATTTGGCATTAGGAGTAAATGGATTAATTACATAAGAGTATAAATTTATGGCTAGTAATCGGCAACTATCATAAGGGCAAAGAGGAATTTCCCCGCAAGGATTTGTGGAAACCGTTCTAAAACCTAAATCAGCATAACAATCCGGCACCGACTCTTTTATTATAGTATCCCAAAAGAGTACACCGGGTTCTGCGCTTGCCCAAGCATTGTGTACAATTTTATTCCAAACATTTTTTGCATTAACCTGAACTTTGAATTGAGGGTTATCAGAATTTATAGGATATTGCTGAGAATATAAATCATCATTTTTCACAGCTTCCATAAATTCATCATCTATTTTTACTGAAATATTAGCCCCTGTTACCTTACCTTGTTGTAATTTTGCATCAATAAATTTCTCTGAATCGGGATGTTTAATAGAGACAGATAACATCAAAGCACCGCGACGACCACCTTGAGCCACTTCACGTGTAGAATTTGAATATCTCTCCATGAACGGAACAATACCTGTTGATGTCAGTGCAGAATTTTTTACGGGAGAACCCTCGGGACGAATATGGCTAAGATCATGACCAACCCCGCCACGACGTTTCATTAATTGTACTTGTTCTTCATCTATTTTAAAAATACCCCCATAAGAATCGGCTTTCCCATCAACACCAATTACAAAACAATTTGATAAAGACGAAACTTGGAAATTATTTCCAATACCCGTCATAGGACTACCTTGAGGAACAATGTACTTAAAATGATCGAACAAATCAAATAATTGTTGTTCAGAAAGTGGATTCGGGTATTTATTCTCAATTCTGGCTATTTCACTTGCCAAACGATGATGCATATCAGAAGGAGTTTTTTCATACAAATTTCCATCTGAATCTTTTAAAGCATACTTATTCACCCAAACCTGTGAGGCTAATTCATCTCCATTAAAGTATTCTAGAGTTGCCTTTTTAGCCTCTTCTTCGGTAAAAACATTCAATTTCACAGTAAGGATACAATTAGGTTAATAATAAAAATTCTTTATTCAGTGACAAATAGGCTCAAATACAAGAGAAAATTTTGTCATAAAATTTCCTTGCAAATGTACAATGTTTTTTCTTTTCACACAATACAAAATAAACTTTTTTTTAAAATTTTTTCAAGGCAATTTTTCAAAAGTTTTCCAAATTACAAATTCAATCTTAAAACAACTCTTTAATAACTAAGATATTAAATTAACCAAACACATCTATTCGCACATAAAAAGTTTTCCAAGAATATTATTTTTAGAAAAAGGAAAAAAATAAATTATAAGTCAATCAAGAAATATATTATAAAAATTATTTTTTGTATATTTGCAAATTGTAAGAACGACAATTTAACAATTCAAAACAATGAAACAAGCATCTTATTTAGAGGCATTAGCATGGGGTACTGACGCCGGATTCTATAGATTAATTCCGAAATATGTAATACACCCGGATGATGAAAATGATATAAAAACCATATTTCATTTTGCCAAACTCAACAAACAAACCGTTACATTTAGGGCTGCAGGAACGAGTTTATCAGGTCAAGCCATAAGCAATTCCATATTAGCTGTTGTTGGTAAAAAATGGGAAAAATATGAAGTAATAGATGATGGGAAATATATTCGATTACAACCCGGCATAGTAGGAGGAAGAGTCAATGAAATATTATCAAAATACGGATATAAATTTGCTCCCGACCCGGCTTCTGTAAAAAGTGCGATGGTAGGAGGTATAATATCTAACAACGCATCCGGAATGAGCTGTGGCATACATGCAAACAGTCATAAAATGATTCAGTCCGCTAAAATAATATTTACAGACGGAACCATTTTAGATACCGGATCGGATATTAGCAAAGCGGAATTTGGCAATACACATAAAAGTTTTATTGATAAAATTATTGAAATTAGAGACATTATAAATAGGGACTCTGACACTTACGAAATATTAAAAAAGAAGTATAGCATCAAAAATGTTACGGGCTTAAATATGCTCCCTTTTATTGAATATCAAGACCCGTTTGACATTATTACACATCTATTAGTGGGTAGCGAAGGTACATTAGCTTTTATTTCGGAAGTAGTAATGAAAAATCTACACATACAACCTTATACTGCAAGTGCACTAATCTATTTTAAAGATGTAGATAACGGTTGTAATTGTGTTATCGATTTAAAAAAGATTGGAGCAGATGCAGTAGAATTGTTCGATTATAAAGCCTTATTATCAGTAAAAAACCAAGTTGACGAAATTGACAAACTACCGAAAGAGACAATTGCTTTATTAATAAAAATCAACTCAGATAGTAAAGATGAATTGGAAGATAGATGCAAAGAAGCTATTGACATTATAAATAAATACGACACTATCCAACAAAGTAAATTTACAACAGACAAAGAATTAATAAATAAATATTGGAGTATTCGATCAGGAATATTTCCATCTGTAGGCAGTATGCGACCAATAGGCACTACATGTTTAATAGAAGACGTAGCATTTCCAATACAACATCTTGTAGAAGCAACCAAAGACTTACAGACGATTTTATCAACACATCATTATGAAGATGCCGTTATTTACGGACATGCTTTAGAAGGCAACTATCACTTTATTATTAACCAAAAATTTGACACACAAGAGGAGATATCCAGGTATGAAGCATTGATGGATGACGTAGTATCAATGGTGATAGATAAATATAACGGATCATTAAAAGCAGAACATGGAACAGGCAGAAACATGGCTCCATTTGTAAAAAAAGAGTGGGGAGAAAAAATATATTCATTAATGAAAGAGGTTAAACACCTCTTCGATCCCGACAATATTTTAAATCCGGGAGTGATATTTAACGAAGATCCTAAATGCCATATATCAAATTTAAAACCGCTTGTGAAATGTCACCCGCTCGTTGACAAATGTATAGAGTGCGGTTTTTGTGAAGTTAATTGTGTTACTTGCGGATTCTCTTTATCATCTCGACAAAGAATTGTTATACAACGAGAAATATCACGATTACAAACTACACACGAAGATGACTACAAACTAAATACATTGATTTCCGAATTCAAATATTTAGGTAATGTTACATGTGCAGGAGACGGACTGTGTTCTACCTCTTGTCCCGTAAAAATCAATACCGGAGAGCTAATACATGTTATTAGAGAAAGGGAATTGAAAAATAATAAACTAGCCCAAAAAATAGGATCCTACAGTGCAAACAATTTGCACGCTATAGAAAGCACAATGAAAGCAGGTTTATCTTTAGTTAGTGGAATAAACAATATAATTGGAGATAAAGTAATGAATACCATTGCAAAAGGCATGCATTCAACAATAAAAAAGATACCATTATGGACACCTTCAATGCCAAAATCCACATATCAAAAACAACCTACTATTAAGAGCAATCTGAAAGTAGTATACTTCCCTTCGTGTATCAATCAAACCATGGGTGCAAGTAAAAACGAATATGAAACACAACCATTACAAGTAGTTACTATAAATTTATTGGAAAAAGCGGGATATGAAGTAATTTTCCCTAAAAACATGAATAACTTATGCTGTGGTACTATTTGGGAGAGTAAGGGAATGCCCGAAATAGCAACTCAAAAAACTCAAGAATTGGCAGATGCCTTATTTGAAGCATCGAATGGTGGAGAATATCCAATATTATGTGACCAATCGCCATGCTTGTATAGAATGAGAAATAATATTAAAACATTAAAACTATATGAACCAGTGGAGTTTATCTTAACATTCATTACCGATAAATTAAAATTTACTCCAATAGATGAAATAATAACAATACATGCCACATGCTCTACAATAAAAATGGGATTAAAAGAAGAAATGATAAAATTGGCTAAATTATGCTCAAACAATGTAGTTGTAACAGAAGAGATTGGTTGTTGTGCATTCGCTGGTGACAAAGGATTTACACATCCCGAGGTAAATAAATGGGCATTACGCAAATTAAGACCACAAATAGAAAAACATCATATTACAAGCGGATATAGTAACTCCCGCACTTGTGAAATAGGATTAACTACAAATGGTGGAATTCCATTTATGAATATTATTTATTTAGTAGATAGAGTAACAACAAAAAAAGATTGATAGATGACAGAAAAGGAAAAAATGCTTGCCGGGCTTGATTATTATGCAAAAGACCCGGAATTAAGTTTGGAGATAAACAAAGTAAAAGATTTAATTTGGGAATATAACAGAATTAAACCAACGAATCTTGAAGAGAGAAAAAATTTGATAAATAAAATTATACCTAACATAGGAGAAAATTTTCTAATCAACCAACCATTCTATTGTGACTATGGAAGCAATATAAAAATAGGGAAAAACTTTTTTTCCAATTTTAACCTTACAATATTGGATGAAGCTATTGTTTCTATAGGCGATAATTGTTTTATAGCACCAAACGTAAGCATATATACTGCAGTACACCCTACAGACCCGATACAACGCAACAATCAAAGACAAACTGCAAAATCGGTAACAATCGGAGATAACGTATGGATAGGAGGATCTGTTACAATTTTACCTGGAGTTTCTATAGGAAATAATGTTACTATCGGTGCCGGAAGTGTAGTAGTAAAAGATATACCCGATAATTGTGTTGCAGTAGGAAATCCTTGTAAACCGATTAAATACATATAATAAGAGAGCCGGTTTTTACCGGCTCTCTTATTTTTTACATATAATTATAATTATCGACGAGTGGCAGTATTATTACGACTTGCTGTGGAGCTACTGCGATTAGAGCTGCTACTTGGACGACTTACTGTAGTGGAACTACTACGGTTAGAACTACTACTTGGGCGACTAACTGTAGTGGAGCTACTGCGATTAGAGCTGCTACTTGGACGACTTACTGTAGTGGAACTAC
>JAEDFN010000032.1 GCA_016292775.1 Paludibacteraceae bacterium | reverse complement strand
CTATGCTCGTCATGGCGAGGTGAGTACCGGACGCAGAGTTATGCTTACCGAAAGGGTTACAAACAAACTCAATCCGGCTCGAATAGCAAATGGCTGTATGAATAAATCTCTCTTCTTCCCCCTGCTTTTCGATACTCTTTTTTTGCATAAGCGTACTAAAATGGAGCAGATGTTCCGTTTGAAGAATAAACTTCTTAGACGAGTCTTTATTAAAGAGAAAAACCGATTTATTTTAGGTTGTAATTTCTCTCTTTATAAAGACGATTTGATGAAAGTTAACGGATTTGATGAGCGTTTTATACATCCCGGTTATGGCGAAGATATCGACTTGGGCAATCGCCTTAATAGAGCGGGAATAAAAACTATGTCGCGAAAAAATTTAATGGTAATATACCATACCTATCATACTCATTTTTTTACCGATACTCCTGAAAATCTTGCTCTGCTTGAAGAAAATCGCACGGCACATCCTTATACTGCTTATGGCATAATTAAGTGAAAATAATGAGATATTATCATTCTCTAAATTTGAAGCACCGAAACAATCTCCCCGCACCACGCAAAAATTTTTTCAGGAACGGAGAGCGGAGTGCTGATGATAAGAAAAGGAATAATTTAAGGAACTGAGTATGGAGAAGGCTTATAAAAAAAGCAGTTAAGCATAATTACTTAACTGCCGGAAATTAAAGTGGTCCCACTAGGGCTTGAACCTAGGACCCCCTGATTATGAGTCAGGTGCTACTAACCAACTGAGCTATGAGACCGAAAGGATGACGTTGTCATCATTCCAAATGCAAAGGTACTACTTTTTTTTAATATGACAAATATTTAGAATAATTTTTTATATATGTTTGATTTTAAAAATGTTAAGGCTATTATTTTTGATTTTGGCGGCGTAATAATTAACCTTAATCGCCAAGCTTCGGTGGATAAATTAATAGAACTTGGTGTAAAAGATGCCGATTCTATGCTTGATAATTACGTTCAATCCGGACTTTTTGCACAGCTCGAAGCCGGAGAGATTAATGCCGATCAATTTCATAATTTATTACGTGAGAAATATCAACTTTCTCTTACAGACGAGGTTATTGATGATGCTTTTTACAGATTCCTTTTGGATATCCCCGATTACAAGATGAAGCTTATTCGTAAACTTCATGATGGTGTTTATAATGCTAAGGGAAAAAGAATTAGAATATTGGTTTTGAGTAATACAAACGAAATTCAATTTCCTTATTGTATGCGTAAATTTTTCAATGTGGGTGGGGATAGTGTCGATAATTATTTCGACAAGTTATATCTATCTTATGAAATGAAGATGACGAAACCTTCGGATGAAATATTTTTGAAACTATTGTCAGAAGAGGGAATAAAGCCTGAAGAAGCTGTTTTTCTTGATGATGGACCTGCTAATATAGAAACAGCTAAACGATTAGGGATGCAAGTGTATCATGTTTCTCCGAATGAAGATTATTCTCGACTGTTTGTCGATATTATTAAGTGATTACTATGTATATTAACAATCGAAGTGCAAAAATAAAGGGGTGTCAAAATTTTTTGACACCCCTTCTTAAATATTTTCAATAATCATATTCACTGAAATATACCAAGTATAAATAATCATTTATGTTTGGTTCGATATTTATCTCAATTATAGAGTTAAAATCTACTTTGTTGAGAGGCTCGGAAATCTATATATAAATTATTTTTTGGTTATTGGTTGTTTTTTGCTTTATTAAAATATAATTTTTGCAGAGAAAAGAAGTCCTCTTGGAATACATAAAGAGAGAGAGTAACGGCTTTCGGGAATGTTAGGACCGATATTATATTCGGTGAGTCCGGTGCCGAAATCAAAAATGTTATAGCAAGTTAATTGTAATTCGAGAGTCTTGTCTCCTATAGGAATATAGCCTGTAGCGCGAAGGTCGAAATTGAAGAAAGCATCTTCTCGCGTGCCGAAATGTCCGTCCAAGTTATTTATTCCCCTTGAATGGTATGGAATGAATTGCAATTGAGTTTCTCCGTCACTATTAGTTACCATATGTGTTCTAAGCGCTGCAAAAGGTTGACCGTCACGGAATTTTCCGGTTAACGTCATGTTATAATATTTGCAGATATTATAAGTCAGTTGCATCCATGCTACATAAGCTCGATCTTGGTCCAAACGGCCATTAGCTTTAACGGGGCTCTCCATATTTCGATGTACAAGGTAGGTGTTTTGATTTGCCTGACTTTCGGAGAGAGTACTTATATTATTGTGTATCGGCCCGTTACCTATTGCTCCCAAACCACACATTTCGTATGATTGCCATGCTATGGAAAAGAGAACTTTCTTGCCTTTGTATTCGTATTTTATTACTGATGATAGGTAGTATGGGGTAGAACGAAAAGCATCATATCCCATTATTCCATCAGGATATTTATCGTCTACTATATAATTTATTTCCTGTCCCCCGTAGAACATAAAGATGTCTGCTCCAAGTTCTTCAGAGTGATTATAATATCCATATTCATTTTCGTCGCCATCAAAGTATGTCAGGCGTGTATTGTAGTATCTTTTGTAACTTTGCATGAATGATATTTCATGGCGTCCGAATCGGAAATAGAAAGGTATATCTACAAGTAAGTATTGCATTTGCTTTAGATATCCGTTTGCTCTGTGATATTTGCCGCCGGTGGTTACATATAGATTTTCCGCCTCTCCTTCTTGATAGGTGCGGTCGTTATTTTTGTCTGTCCAGTAATAGATCTCTCCGTTTAGATATTTGTCAGAAAAATATTTGATGTCTTCGATGTTATACGACACTCTGTAATTCCCCACATTGATTTCAGCAAAAAACCATTTACATGGATTGAAAGTAAGGTTTATAGCCGCCTGGTAGTTAGGACTTATCATAGACTTTTTCCCGATAAGCATTGCATCTACGGTAAAGTCGAAATTAGCATTGATATTAAGCCATTTAACGGGCTTTTGAGAGTATTGAAGACTTAATGTATTCTCTAATAGGCCACTAACAAAACTTTCACTTTGCCATTTATAGTAGTAGAGTGGGGTATAATTTTCGTCTAATGGAAATTGTGCGTAACCGGTATTATAACTGTTGTTGCTGTTTGGGGCGAAATGTATCAGCGAATTATAAGAGTCGAATGTCAATTTAAAATATTTGTGCAACTTTTGTTCCGCATTGAATATTAACGAATATTCGTTTGTATATCCGTCGGGATACCATGGTTCCATAGCTTCACAATCTTGGTCGATGAGGTTGCGAGAGAAGTTAGGATTATTATGTTTTAACTCGTTTGTAGCCCATGTTATTCCCAAAGTGTATTTTAAATCTCCTTTTTGTTTATTGCCGTATACGGATGCGGAATAAGAATTTAATGTAGATTGTTCGTTCTTTCCGTAATAAAATTCAGAGTTGTAGTCATCTCTATTCAAGAAGTGAATAAGGTAATAGGTGTTGTCAAACAGAGGGTTTGCTTTTATCGGGAGCATACCTTGCAGTTGCACTTTATAGTAGTCGGAAGGGAATAATTCATCAATGCCTTTATAGCTGAAAGCTGTTAGCATTCTGCGTCCGTAGTCGAAAGAGATGTGCTGAGTGTAATTGCGATTATGTGCCTTGATATTGAAAGTGCTATTCGCATTTACAGCACCTTTCATATAAGTGCGTTTGTCGAGAGGCGTCAATACGCGCTCGTATGAAGCATAATGAAATAGGTGGATAAGCTCTTTTGTGCCCGGCATTATGCCTCCTAAATTGCCTGTATTGCCTGTTAATGTCACCCAATTTTTACTCACACTGTCGGTTGTAAATTGTACTTTGGATGTGTGATAATTTACTGCCATTGAGTGGTTATACATGCTGAAGTCGTAATCGGTTTGTCCGGCATTAAAACGAGAATCAATACGAAAACCATTGATATACATCTTATTCCATAGATATGAATTGCCGGCAATTGAAAATATTTTGCGTTCCGGTGTTGAATAATCTCCTGTTGTTTCTTGCTCTACCGTTATGAAATTATGGTAGTTGTCTAAAAAATAATAATAATCATCGTAATGATAATAATCATTAAAAAAGTCGGAAGTATTTATTGTTGTTCCATGCAGAGGAAAAGAATTAATACTTGCACTGTCCGTTTCTACAGAGTAGAGATGTACGGAAATTATTATTGAGGCAACAAGGAGTATCGCTTTTTTCATAATGGATTCTAAAATGTAATTATCAATGGTTTACGTATTTTGTATTATTTGTTCAAAGTGTGCGTATGTTATTTAGCAAGCACGTTGGGTATCACCAACCTTGAACAATAGCTTTGATTATTTTCGGAATATCGATATTTTCCATTATTCCGGTAAATATATCGGCACCCGGACCGTAGGCATAAATAGGCACCATTGTGCCGGTATGGCCTGTGGTATTGAATGTTACGGAAACAGTACTGCCAGAAGGGTTTCCATTTAGAATAGAAAGACCGCCCGTTTCGTGGTCGGCAGTAATGACAACTAAAGTTTCACCATCTTTTTCAGCGAAATCGAGGGCTACTTTAACAGCTCTGTCGAAGTCGAGAGTTTCTGCTATAACGCCAACACTATCGTTGCCATGTCCGCGGTAATCAATTTGTGAGCCCTCTACCATAAGGAAAAAGCCTTCGCCTTTTGCATTCAATGATTTGATGGCAAGGTCTACTGCTTTTGGCAAGTAATCGCCACGCTCTTCAGCGCGAGGTAGGTCGATATCGGCAGCGAGTACTCCGAAAGGCAATAGTTGTGGGGCCTCTATAGAGTCGATATTATATACTATGTTATAGCCTTTTTTTATCAAAGAGTCGGTGTAATTCAGTGAGTCTTGTCGATTTTCAAAATGATTTCTACCTCCGCCGCAGAAGAAGTCGATACCTGAGTTATAAAGGTCTACAGCAATATTTTCGTAAAGATTACGTGATATTTGATGTGCGTAAAAAGATGCCGGAGTGGCGTGAGTAATAGGGCTTGTAACAACTAATCCTACAGGTAAGCCCGCTTCTTGAAAGCTGTTTAGTACGGAATAGACATTGGCGGAGTCCGGGTTCATACCTATCATACCGTTCTTGGTTTTGCTTCCTGTAGCCAATGCTGTTCCGCCGGCTGCCGAGTCGGTGATATAGTCGCTTGCAGAGTAGGTCTTTACCAAGCCTGTTGTACTGCATTTCTCAATGTATAAAGAGCCGCCATTGGCTGTCATCGCAGCATAGATTTGGTTTAAGCCCATACCATCACCTATCATGTAGATGACGTTCTTTATCTGTGGTTTTTTCTCGATGGTTGTAGTTTTATCTGTTTTATCACAGCATGATACCATTACTAATGCTGATATCATAAACAAAAGTAATTTTTTCATATTTTTATTTTTTTAGTGATGTATTAAAAGGTTTGTTTTTTATATATTGTCTTCCGATTCCGGAATAGTAAACTCTTTTGTAAACGTCTCTTTATCTTTTAGTTCGAATAAAATATCGTTTAATGTGTTCCTTATTTTTTTTAATCGATTAATAGTTTTGGTCGTGCCCGACACCTCATCGGAGTTATTATTCAGCTGTTGATTAACCCCTTCGAGAGATAAGTGGCAGTCGTTTATAAGGTGCATTATTTGTTTGATGATATCTATATCTTCGGCAGAATATTTACGAGTGCTTCCTTTGCTTCGTTTTGGAGAAAGTTTATCGATATTTTTTTCCCAGAAACGGAGTTTGCTTTGTGGAATATTAACTATTTTTTCTACTTCGGAGATAGAGTAATATTGTTTTGAATCCATAGTTATCAAAAAATTATCTAACTCTTAGTTTCTGGTTAATTTGGATAATATTTGATCGTAGACCGTTCCATTTTTTCAGTTGAGAAACGGTAATTCCATGTCGTTTTGCAATGCCTCCGAGGGTGTCGCCTTTTTTAACTCTATAATATTTTCCTCCGGAGACGTTAGGTGTAGAAGTGTAGTTTTTTGGTGTTGCTTCTAACTGTCGAGCTATCAAGTCGTTTTTGTAATTTAATATTGTGTCGTGGTTAGCTTGGTAAGCATTTAGTTTGTCTAAAGGGAGCATCAGAGGGTAAGGTTTGATATTTCCGGGGATAATATCTCTGCGGTATTGAGGGTTAAGGAATCGGAGTTCTTCTATCGGTATTTGCAGAACGTCGGCAATTTGTTGAAGGTGAACTCGGTCGCTGATCATGATAGTGTCGGTGGAGTATTTGATAAGAGGCAGAGCGGGGCAAATATTATGTTCTTCGAAATAGTTCATGATATAATTAGCGGCAATAAAAATAGGCACATAGCTACGAGTTTCGCGAGGTAGGTAAGGGTATATAGTCCAATAATCATTGGCGTTGTTAGAATAGCGAATAGCTTTTGCAACATTGCCGGGGCCGCAATTATATGCAGCGATAACCATAAGCCAGTCGCCGTAAATTTTGTAAAGGTCAGCGAGGTAACGTGCAGCGGCATCGGTAGATTTAACGGGGTCGCAACGTTCATCGACAAGGCTGTTTACTTCGAGGCCGTAGGCTCTGCCGGTTTTTATCATAAACTGCCATAGCCCTGCCGCTCCTGCATGTGATACGGCTCTGGCGTTGAGGGCACTCTCTATTATCGGTAGATAACATAATTCCAACGGCACGTTGTATTTTGATAGTGCCTGTTCAAACATGCTGAAGTAATAAGAATGTCCGATAGCGAGCATATAGCTTACTTGGCTATGGCGTTTGGCATACATCTCTATGAATTGCTTAACTATCTGATTGTAAGGCATCTGTATTGCGTAGGGCAACTTTTGTAAACGATTGATATATACCGAGTCGCTAAAGAATATAGGTTCAAAAGCAGAGCTGTCGCAATCGGGCATGAAAGCTTTTGAGATATAGTAGTCGTGAATGAGAGAGTCTAAAGTAGCGTTTATTTCCGAGATTGAGTCGAGAGTAACAGATTGAGTTACAGAGATACTATCATTGCCTAAGGCGTATGAGTTATCGGTGATTTGTGCTTTTATTACTGACGGTATCAGCAGTATTAGAATGATAAGATATTTCTTCATAGTGGTGAAAATTTCTAAAAATTAAATTGAATTTGGCATCCGACGGCGGTTTTACCGGTGTTGTAAACGGTGTCGAATTTAGGACGAATCTTCATTGACAAATCCGGAGAGACGTCGAAATTAGCCAATTGGGCGTCGACATAAGCGTCAATAACCGAGAGAGCGAATACCGCCACACCTGCCACAATACATAGGTCTCTATATCTGCGGAAGGAATTTAATTGCGTAAGCATATATTGCTCTGCTTGGTTTGCGGGGTATCCTGCCGGCAAGAGTTGTAGGTGATAATTGGTATTCGGGTCTACGTCGCATGCCTCTTTGTAGCCTCGCATATAATCGCTGTATTGATTTGAAGTCCATACTATTGCGTAGGTAACCCCCACAAAACATCCGTAAACGATAGGTAATTTCCAATATTTTCTGTTATATATTTGACCTAATCCAGGGAAAGTTAGTGAATACCAAAGACTTTTGTTAGGGTCCGGCAGGAAGTTTTCTTTTAAATAAAAGCGTCGTAATGCACGTTGGTGGCGTTTGAATTCTTTAAGAGAGTCGCCGGAAAGATAGTCGGGAGCAACGCCGTATAGTTTGTCGTAAATACTGTCGGGCATTGATTCGTAAGGCTTTGACTTAATATGTAGCGAGTCGGTAGTGGCCTCTTTTTTTTGCTTGCGTGCCGATTTATTGTCTATGGTAGTTTGTAGAATTAAGGAGTCGACGGGAGAAGAAAAAAGTGTGGAATCGAGAGCTGTTTCGGTTTGACTATGGCATAAACAGCATAGTTGCAATAGCACTATTGCAACTATGATTGTTTTGTATTTTATTAGTTCCCGAATCATTATTTTATCTTGTCGAGTAGCGACATTATTCTGCTCAAGTCTTCGTCGTTTTTAAAAGGTATTGAAATGGAACCTTTACCGTTCTCGTTGTATTTAAGTTTAATTTTTGAGTTGAAAAGCGTACTCAAGCTATTTTGTAGTTTAGTATACTCTTCGGAGTTGAAAGATGGTGTATTCTGGTTTTCATTCGGGTTTAAAGCTTTGCGCACCATCTCTTCGGTTTGTCGAACGGAAGCCTGTTTTTTAACAACTTCGTTGTATATTTTGAGTTGCAATTGAGCGTCGCTAATGCCGGCAATAGCGCGGGCATGCCCCATCTCTATTACCTTATTTTTTATTCCGATTTGGATTTCGGCAGGTAATCGTAGCAGACGCAGATAGTTTGTTATTGTAGCTCTTTTTTTGCCGATTCTTTCAGCCAGAGCCTCTTGAGTGAGGTTTAATGTGGCGCACAGACTGTTATAGCTCAAAGCTATCTCTATGGCATTGAGGTCCTCACGCTGAATATTTTCTATCAAAGCCATCTCCATAACCTGTTCTTCGCTTGCATCGCGGATATAAGCAGGAATTTTCTCGAGGCCGGCAATGATAGAGGCTCTATAGCGTCGCTCACCGGCTACTATTTGGTATTCGTTGTCAGAAATTTTTCTTAAGGTAATAGGGCTTATGATGCCGTTGTTTTTGATGGATATAGCCAACTCTTGAAGCGACTCTTCGTCAAAGTCTTTTCGCGGTTGGTTCGGATTCGGTTTTATCTGACTGATAGGTACTTCGTTGAAAATTGTAGAGCCTACCGCAGCTGTAGGTTCTTCTGTGGATATCAATGCACCTAAACCTCTTCCTAATCTTGGTTTTTTTTCCATATATAGTATTCTCTTTTTTCTGTGTTATTGTTTATTATTTTCCGCAGTTTCGGTTTTTTCTATCAGTTCTTTAGCAAGGTCCATGTGGTTTTTTGCACCGATAGAAGCGGGCTCATAGACGAGGGCGGGTTGGCCGAAAGATGATGCCTCCGAGAGTTTTACATTTCGTTGAATAAGGGTGTTGAAAACCAAGTCACCGAAATGGGCTTTCACCTCCTCTGCCACTTGGTTTGCATATTTAAGTCTTCCATCGAACATAGTGAGTAAGAATCCTTCTATAGTGAGTGCGGGGTTCAGTCCGTTTTTAATAATCTTAATGGTATTCAGTAGTTTACCTATTCCTTCAAGGGCAAAGAATTCGCATTGTACCGGGATGATAACGGAATCGGCAGCGGTGAGAGCATTGACGGTTATCAACCCTAACGATGGAGAGCAGTCGATGATGATATAGTCGTATTTACCTTTTTCCGGGATGAGCATATTACGCATTCTTTTGTCGCGTTCCGACAGTTCCAACATCTCTATTTCCGCACCAACGAGGTCGATATGAGAAGGGATAATCTTAAGGTTTTCTATTTCGGTATCGAAAGTAGATTCGGCGCAAGTAGATTCGCCTATCATACATTCGTATATTGTTGTGCTTAAATCTTTTATGTCTATTCCTAATCCTGAGGATGCATTTGCTTGAGGGTCGGCATCTACAAGAAGTACTTTTTTACCTAATTTTGCAAGTGAAGCTGATAAGTTTATACTTGTTGTGGTTTTTCCAACTCCACCTTTTTGGTTCGCTATTGCTATAATTTTACCCATTTTCTTTTTCTTTTGGTTTGAATTTTAAAATTGTATCTATTATTTTAGTAGAGTGTATACTTTCCAAGCATCGATAGTCACCATATTTACATGGAGTATCCTTGTGGATAGTGCAAGGACGACAAGAGAAGTCTACACCAATGCAGTTGTTTATATCTTGTTTCCAACCGACAAAGCCGGCATAAGGATGAGTTGCGCCCCAGATGCTTATTACGGGCACTGCCATTAGTGAGGCGAGGTGCATATTTGCCGAGTCCATAGTAAGCATAATATCCAAGTGATACATCAAGGCGAGCTCTTCATCTAATTGCAGCTTGGTATGTACTGCGTAAACATTGTGGTATATTGATTGCCAATCGTTTAGCATTTCGTTCTCCATCTCGCCGGCACCGAAAAGGAAAATCTTTGTATTCGGCTCTTTATCGAGAGCGGAGAGTACGTTTTTCATTTTTTTGAGGGGTAAAGTTTTCCCTTTTGCCATAGAGAAAGGGGCTATACCCACCCAAAAAGCATTGCCTTTTTCGCCGTAAGTATCTGTTATTTTTTGTTTTTGTATCGGTGTCGGCTCCGGTAGTGAGGTGAAAGTGCTGTCACAAAGCAACCCTATACGCTTATATAACTCCTCTTGACGCTGAAAAATTGTTCTTATAGGGTGATATTTATCGGCACCTTTTGATGTCAATCGATGTTGATCTTTTTTATCGATATTTATCGAGTATGATTTTATCTTATTTATTGAGCAAAAAAGAGACAAAAGCTTTGTGCGCCAAGATAACTGCATGTCTAACAATACGTCAGGGTTGTGCTTTTGCAGCTCTTTAAACAATAAAAATATACCTTTTGCCGTAGAATGAACCCCACGGATGTCTGCCCCGATGAATGTGGTGTTGCTCAACGAGGAGAAAAGTGGCTTTAAAAAACTGCGACTGATAACTATATATTCGTTGTCAGGGTATCGTTTTGTAAGGCTATAAAGCTGTGGAACAATGGCTGCCACGTTGCTGATAGCTGAGAAACAAACGATTGCAATTTTTCTTGGTTTTATTGTATTTATCTCATTTCCCATGTGCAAAGGTAGAATATTTTTCTTGAATGTTCCACGCTTTTTTTGCTAAATAATCAACAATTTTTTAACAGCACTATAGCTGTTTTCTTATTTATTACAAATTTATTCTTTTACGGCGTTGTTAAACCACGTTTTGATTAGTTCGAATTGCTCTTCTTTATTTAGATTTGTATTGTCGAGCAGCATAGAGTCGGCGGTTTGTGTCAGCGGTGATTCGCTTCGGTGTGAGTCGCGGTAATCTCTTTCTATCACCTGTTTTAAAATATCTTCGTAAATAACATTATCGCCCTTCTCTTTTAATTCGTCAAAGCGGCGTTGAGCTCTTGTTTCCGGTGCGGCGGTGACGAAAATTTTCAGTTCGGCATTTGGGAATACCACTGTAGTGATGTCTCTACCATCCATTACTATCCCTTTTTGCTCGCCCATTTTTTGCTGCAGAGCCACTAAATGTTTCCTTACAAATCCTATTGTAGAAACTCTACTTGCCCCGTCAGCCACCTCCATAGTGCGGATTTTGCTTTCTACATCTTCTCCGTTCAACGTAGTGTGTTGTTGTTCTCCGCTTTTTATAAATCCGATATGTATGTTATCTAATTCCGTTCTCAGGCGTACTTCATCGATATTATCTTTTGTGATAATTTTTTTAGAGATGCCATAAAGGGCTACTGCACGGTACATTGCTCCGGTGTCGATATAAGTATAGCCGGCATATTTTGCCAATGCTTTTGCCATAGTACTTTTGCCACAAGAAGAGTAGCCGTCGATTGCCACAATAATTTTTTTCATTTTACACCAAATGCTTTAAGGTTTGTACTGATAGTAACATTATATCCTAAACTACCTGATTGATAAGGCACAACGGAGAATCCTACGCTGATTTTATTCTTAACGGTGAGACCTGCACCGAAACTGAATCCGGCAACCGAGCGTTTGCTTTGTACCGACATATCCATTCTGCGTCGGTGGTTATATGATGCTACTATATAAAAATTCTTCATTGGTAATATCTCCACACTCCATATTGTGTGACGGAAGAACATATCCGCGCCACGTTGCGCCTTTGATTTTTCCGCCATTCTATCTTCGGTATTATCGCTTACAGCCGCACTTAAATCCCAGGTTTGTAAATTATGTAGAGTTAAAGAGAAACGGATAGGGGCTTTTGGTAATTTTTGTGATATACCTATCTGTAAATCAATAGGTAACATACGGCGGCTATTGTCGTTTAGAGGACTGTAACTATTGAATTGTAATCCGGCATTTCGAAGCACTAATCCTGCCGAGAAGAGGGCTTTCTCGTTGTGATACGAGAATCCGATATCCGCTGCCATACCCCAACTGCTGTATTGTTCGTAAACGGAACAAACGGTTTTCAGTGCAATTCCGGCACTCCATCGTGGCGATAACCATCTGCCGTAGATGGCGGTTATCGTCATATCTTTTGCAGTGAATTTCCCCAACACTTCATTGGTTATAGAGGTCTCTGTAAAAGATCCGTAATCTATATAATGAAAGCCGTAGGCGGTGAAATTCTTTTCTCCGAAATTACGACCATATATTGCTGAGGCTATGTTTACATCGTTGAAGAGATTGGTGTAGTTGACTCCGAGGATATTATGTGTTTCGGTAGATAAAAGAGCGGGATTTGTAAAAGCAAAATTCAAGTCATTATCGTAAATAGAGATATTCGACCCGCCAAAAGCCTCTTGTCGTGCCCCTGTAGGAAGCGACAAGAAATTGAAACTGCTATTTCCTGTTTGCGAATACAGCAGGGCAGTTATTGACAATAATATGGCGGTCAGTTTAATTTTCATTATTACTATTTCTCTATTTTACTACAATGAGGTGGTTCATTTTATAGTCGAAAGGTTCGGCAGGAATATTGTCTACCAATTGGAATTCAAAGCAAATACCTATTCGGATTGCCTGCTCATGATTAGGCAGAAATCTATCGTAATAGCCTTTCCCGCGACCCAATCTATTACCTTCACGGTCGAAAGCCACGCCCGGAACTATAATTGTGTCGAAAGTGCCTTGATATGGCTCTGCTACGGGCTCCATGATGTCGAAATCTCCTTTTACCCATTTCGTGTTCGGAGTAATTTCAACGGGTATAATATCATCACCCTTTACCGTTGGCAGTATTACCCTTTTACCGGCAGCAAAAGCCTTTTCGTAAATACCGGTAACGTCTACTTCATCCCACAAAGGGTGGTAAACCATTATTATCTTTGAGTTTATATAGTCGTTGTCTTGCTCAATAAGGGCAGCTGCATTGGCAGACATTCTTTTCAATTCTTCGGCACCAAGTTCCCTCTTTTTAGTTCTTATTGCGATGCGTAATTCCTTTTTAGTCATATTATTCTGCATGTAGATATCTATAGTGTATAAGAAATGCAAATATACTATTTTATTTTTATTCCATAAAATTTCGTACTGAGGACCACTCTCCATATACACATTTAGCATATTCTTCTTCCGGAAATTATATTCCTATTAATTCAATTATAGTGCGAATAATAATAGTGTAGATGGAATGTTTACACTTCCGTACCTAATTGTTTGGAATTTGTTCTGTTTTTTTAATATTTTTTTGCTATTCAAAAGTTTATTTATACCTTTGCGAAGTGAAATTATCGTATTATCAATCAATATTAATTTAAAATTATTATAGTTATGAAAGCATTAAAAAGTAAATTGTATTTTATAGCCACAATAATGATGGTTATAACTGTTTTTGCAGGTTGCCCTCACAAACCTATTAATCCACCTGAGCAACCGCAAGATTCTATATACACAAGCAAACAGCAAATGGAATTTTCTGTGGTATGGAAAAATAATATCGGTTCTCCTCTTGAGATAAGTGCGAGTTGGAATAATGTAGAAGGTGCATCTTTTAATAATATAGATACTACACTTCAAGATGGTGACTCTATCATAATTGCTGTTGTTAAGAAATTTGTAGAGGTGGACTCTATCCATACAATACAAATGTATGAAGAAGAAATGTTGATGAATATTATAGCATCAATTAAGAGTGTAGAATTACGATATTTTGAAAATAACCTTATGTACACTTCTTGTAATGGCGGTTTGTCGCAATTAGGTGAGTATGAAGATTATATATCTTGTGGTAATGTGAAAACACTTGTCGTTTCAAAGGAGATTTTAAGTCGTTCGGAATTGGTAACTATTGAGGGTGAACTCAAAACAATTTCTATAAATTGGAAAAATACTTTTGCTAAATCTATAGGGTTGAAGATTTCGTCTACTTCTAATCCGAAGTTTAATATTAACCGGCAAATAGCACCGAATGCATCATTAAAAGTAGCAGATCTTTCATATTATGTCTTTCCAAATGATGATGAATTGAACGATAAAATGCTTGCAAAAGTTATGTCAGACTATAAATCATCGTTAGATGATGTTATGTTTCTTCTTCCTGATGTAAAGGATCATGATGAGTGGGTATCAGGTGGTGAGTGGACCGGAGATTCAATAAGAAAACACTGCCTTAACGATAAAGATAATTATCTGTTTGATATTAAAAATTATGAATATAATGTCGATTATACCTTGGTGCTTTACAATAGATTGCTCTATTTCTTATTAGGCAATCATCCGGAAGATGAAATTGAAATAAATTCTTCGGTGATTTGGCAAAACTCTATGTCGGTACCGATGGTTGTGTATATTAAGTATAGAAACGACCGTATATATAGTCTTGTTGATGAAATTAATTGCACTATACAACCCGGAGATTCTTTTCAAATGCCTGATTTTTATTATACGGAAAATGATGGTGGAATGGAAATTTTACCATCGGCTGATGGGTGGTATAGTTTGTATGTTAATGAAATGGAAAGTGTAGTTATTACTTATGGTGATAAAACGTACAACATGGCTGTGGATGGAAGATGTAAATTTGTTTGTCCTAATTACACTTATGGTCTTGGAAATCATACCTTTACAGAACAATCTTTCCAAGATATGTGTAATAGCAATGATAATAATTAAATATAATTATTTTGTTGAATAGGTATATAATATTTATGGATAAAATACTGAATGTTATATTTCTATAGCATAAAAAATAGACTTCTGATATAAACCCCGAATGTTAGTTGAAATACATTCGGGGTTTATATTATGATAATTAAGAAATTTGTGTTAGTAGGGTATCTTTTATTTGTAAAAATAATATTGTAGCTTCATGAAAAAATTGTACCTTTGTCACTTAATAAATTTGTTTGAATGGAATTGTCAGAATACCTTAATCCTACTCAGGAGGAAGCTGTTAGATATATTGATGGGCCTGAGATAATTATCGCCGGGGCGGGCTCCGGGAAGACGCGCGTGCTTACCTATAAAATCGCCTTCTTACTCGAGATGGGCTATAAGCCTTATGAAATAATGGCGTTGACGTTTACTAATAAAGCAGCGCGCGAGATGAAAGAGCGTATTGCAAAAATCGTGGACCCTTCTCTTACAAAATATCTCTGGATGGGTACTTTTCATTCAATTTTCTCTCGTATTTTACGAATGGAAAATCAAGCCATCGGGTTGTCGTCAAATTTCACAATATATGATACCTCCGACTCTAAATCTTTGATTAAGTCGATTTTAAAAGAGTTCGGATTGGAGAAAGATAAAGCCTATAAAGATTCTGCCATACTTAGCCGTATCTCTTATTGTAAAAATCACCTTGTTATGCCGCAGCAATATGCTATGGATTATAATAATTTAAAGTATGATGAAAACCAAAAAATAGGTCGGTTTGCGGATATATATTCCACTTATTGTCAGCGTTGTAGAGGTGCTAATGCTCTTGATTTTGACGATATCCTTGTGTATACTCATGCGCTGTTTAAGCAGAGTGAAGAGCTTAGAAATAAGTATGCACGAAAATTTAAGTATATCCTTGTTGATGAGTATCAAGATACGAATTCCGTGCAACATGAAATAGTAAAACTGCTTTTTAATAAAGAGAATAAAGTATGCGTTGTAGGTGACGATGCACAAAGTATTTACTCTTTCCGTGGCGCGGTAGTGGATAATTTTATTGATTTTGCTTCGCAACTCGAGGGGTGTAGGCTCTTTAAACTCGAACAGAATTATCGCTCTACACAAACAATAGTTGAAGCGGCAAACTCGCTGATTGCCAAGAATAAACGCCGAATGAGGAAAAATGTTTTCAGTAAACTATCTATCGGCGATCCCATCACGGTTACCCCTAATTTTACAGATCAAGAAGAGGGGGTTTATGTGGTAAATGCAATAAGTAAGTTCATTTCAAAAAAAATAGTTGATTACCAGGATATTGCAGTGCTATATCGTACCAATTCTCAAAGCCGTATCTTTGAGCATGAGTTGATGAAACACGGCATTCCTTATTCCGTTTATGGAGGTATGTCTTTCTACCAACGTAAAGAGGTGAAAGATGTGCTTGCGTACCTTAAATTTGCTGTTAATAGTAATGATATTGAGTCGTTTAAGCGTATAATAAATTACCCTGCTCGCGGAATAGGTAATGTTACCGTCGATAAAATATTGGCTGCCATACAAGAAAATAATCAGGTAGATCCTATTACGCTGCTCTTAAATCCTACAAAATATATTCAAAAGATTAATTCCGGCACCGCTGCCAAAATAGTCGCTTTTGCTACATTGATGCAAAGGTTATCCGACAATGTATTGGAGAAGAAGGCGGATGAATTTACCAATTACGTAATTTCTGAAGCACAAATAATGGAGGATTTGTCGGGAGATTTCACTGTCGAAGGAAAGTCGAGAGTGGAGAATGTGCAAGAACTCCTCAATGCCGTGGCTCAATTCTGTAAAAATGAGGAAGAAGAGGAAGGAAACATGATTTCTATAGTGGATTTTCTAAATACTGCAGCCCTCTCTACCGATCAGGATGAAGAAAAACCGGAAAAGAAAAATTCGGTGAAGTTGATGACTATACACGCTGCTAAAGGTCTGGAATTCAATTATGTCTTTATCGTTGGCCTTGAAGAAAATCTTTTCCCTAATCAATATGTGGAAACCGAATCCGACGTGGAAGAGGAGCGTAGATTACTCTATGTCGCTATCACCCGTGCAAAAGAGAGATGCTTTATCAGTTATGCGAAAAACAGATTTCGAAACGGACAGTCGACATACACTACCGAAAGTCGTTTCCTCCATGATATTGATAAAAAATTTCTTGCTTGGCAGGAAGATGAGGCTCGAAATTCAACCATTAACCCTTACGGATTTTCAAATAGCGGTTACGTAAAAAGAGATTTTTCGTCAAAAGATAGATACTCTACGGGATATTCGTTCACAAAGCAGAAGAGTGAAGTAGACACTCAAATGAAAACTTTGATGGATAAACTCGCTGATATTAAGAATAATAAAGCATCGCACTCGGATAATACGGGCAAATTAAATAGTGCGGGGATTTATAAAAAGATAGAAAAGTCGGATGTTATCGAGGAGTTGGATGCCGTGTTGATAAATGGTGTTAATTTCTCGGTAGGTGATAGGGTTATTCATGATAAATTGGGACGTGGTACAATAACAAAAATCACAAAAGAGCTGCCTGAATATAAAGCGGAAGTGGATTTTGACGAATTTGGTAAGAAGGTTTTACTACTCCGTATTGCAAGAATTAAGAAAGCGTGAAATAAAAAGCCGTTGTCGACGTTTAAATAAATGATTGTCATATTATTAAAAGAAATATAAACAATTTTCGATGTATAAGCGCATAGTAACATATCTTCTTTTTGCTTTCTGTCTGTGTACACTTGGGGCGCAGAAGATTTTTGTGCGCGGATATGCCCTCGATGATGAAAAATATGCAGTTGGTTTTGCCACGGTACAATTAAAAGGTACCACCACGGGAGTGATTACTAACGAAAAAGGCTTTTTCGACATCTCTTTTCCTCAGCAATTGGTAGAAGACACTATTGTACTAAAATTTTCGTGTGTAGGATACGAAACGGTGGAAAGGGTTATACCGATGACGTCGGAAAAGGTGTATAATGTAGTGGTTACCATGCCGCGTAGCAGTACGGAATTAGAACAGATAGAGGTAAAAGGGCTACGTCGACAAATATCTACAATGACTACTATCGACCCAACGCAGTTGAAGGTAATTCCGGATGCGTCGGGCGGAAATTTCGAGTCGATACTCACCACTTTTGCCGGGGTCAGCTCTAATAACGAGATGAGTAGTCAATACTCCGTCAGAGGTGGTAATTATGACGAGAATAGCGTGTATGTCAATGGTATAGAGGTGTATCGCCCCCTTTTGGTGCGTGCCGGACAGCAAGAGGGATTAAGCTTTATTAACCCGGATATGGTAGGAGCTGTGAATTTCTCTGCCGGCGGATTCGATGCAAAATATGGTGATAAGATGTCCTCCGTGCTTGACGTTACTTATAAAAAACCCTCTAAGTTCGAGGCAAATATCAGCGCATCTTTACAAGGTGCATCCGCTTATGTGGGTTCCAGTTCAAATAAATTTACACAGCTGCATGGTATAAGGTTCAAGTCGATGCAAGTACTTCTCGGCACACTTGAAACAAAAGGAGAATATAACCCTTATTTTATAGACTATCAAACATTTATGACGTGGAAATTATCGCAGAAATGCGAGATGTCCTTCCTTGGTAATTTCTCTCAAAACTATTATAAATTCGTGCCTAAGAGTAGGACGACCTCTTTTGGTACTATCTCTAATGCCAATAGATTTAAGGTATATTTCGATGGAATGGAAAAAGATATTTTCCGTACCTATTTCGGAGCATTAGGGTTGAGCTATAAACCGACAACAAGTGTGGATTTAGGTTGGAATATAAGTGTTTTCAATACCAACGAGCAGGAAACTTATGATATAGAGGGCTCTTATTTGCTTTCGGAGTTGGATATGTCGGGCGTTTCGGATGACGACGATGAAAAAGATACGGGATCGCTTGGAGTAGGTTCATATCATGAGCATGCACGTAATAGATTGAGTGCTACTGTGGCGGCTGTTGCACATAATGGTTCGTACAGATATAAACAAAATTTGTTGCAATGGGGTATCTCTTATCAAGCGGAAATTATTTACGACCGTATCAGAGAGTGGGAAACACGAGATTCTGCCGGCTATTCTCTGCCCGTTTCGTCGGATAAGGTAGGCATCATTTACAGCCTTTATTCTAATAACGACCTTATTTCGCATCGCGTGCAAGGTTATATTCAAGATGTATATAAACTCGCTGTGCCTTTTGGTGAGTTTGCATTTACCGGTGGCGTTAGGTTTAATGTGTGGTCGTTTAACAACGATGTTTTGGTTAGCCCGAGAGTGACAATGGCCTTTTTACCGAATTGGAAGCAGGATTTCAATTTCCGCTTGGCCGCAGGATTATATCATCAGTCTCCTTTTTATAAAGAACTGAGATATACCCAACAAGATGAAAATGGAAATAATATTGTAGTGCTTAATAATAATATACGCGCTCAGCGTAGCTTCCATTTAGTGGCGGGAATGGACTATTTTTTCAGGATATGGAATAGGCCTTTTAAACTCACTGTTGAGGCTTATTATAAGCCTGCCGATAGGGTAATAAGTTATTATGTAGATAATGTAAGAGTGCGTTATTCCGGCGAAAATGATGCTATTGCATATACTACCGGAGTGGATGTAAAACTCTTTGGAGAATTTGTGCCGGGCACCGACTCTTGGATATCCTTCTCTTGGATGCGATCTCGCGAAAATATTATTAACGACCATTATTCCGTTTATTCAAATATGGGAAATTATCTTGGAGAAGTTTTCCCGGGATATATCTCTCGTCCGAATGAGCAACGGTATAACATCTCCCTATTCTTTCAAGATTATTTTCCAAATCATCCCGAATATAAATTTCATGTGAAATTGGTGTGGTCGGACGGACTCCCTTTTGGAGCCCCTCGCTCTGAAAGATATATGGCTACATTCCGTACTAAAGCTTATAATAGGGTAGACTTGGGAGTATCTCGTGGCTTTGATGCTTCTCGCGATAAGTGGATGCGACATATTGCTCCGGTTAAAAATATTTGGCTTAGTCTTGAATTGTTCAACTTGTTTGATATCAAGAATGTAAATTCGTATTATTGGATTACGGATATTTATAACAGGCAATTTGCAGTGCCTAATTATTTAACCGGTTTTATGGTGAATTTTAATTTGTCGGTTGGTTTTTAAAAATATTGAAAGATGAATACTATTGTTGTAGGATTAGCATTACTGCCTGTAGTTATCCTTTTACTTTTTATCGCATGGAAAGATAGACGCGACCCCGAACCTATCGGTCAAATATTTAAGGCTTTATTATATGGTACTCTTTCCGTGCCATGTTCGTTATTTTTCTCCTTTATTATAAATAAGTTTGTTGTTGTCCTTGACACAGATTCGCTCCAAACTATTAATGATGCTTTTGTTACTGCTTTTTGGGGAGCAGCTATTCCCGAAGAGAGCGCTAAATTATTGATGTTATGGCTCTTTTTACGTCGTAATCCTTATTTTGATCAGAGGGTAGATGGTATCGTTTACGCTTCTTGTATTACCCTTGGTTTTGCCGGTGTAGAGAATATAATGTATTTATATGGCAATTTAGATGATTTTATTTCTGTTGGAGTAAACAGAGGTATTTTTGCTGTACCGGGTCATCTTTGTGACGGTATTTTAATGGGTTATTATTATTCTAAAAGTAGATTTTCCAAACGATTTAAATTCTTTGTAAAACCATTAATATGGATTGTTCCTGTTTTGTTACATGGTATATATGATTTTATTTTGATGAGTTTGAGCGTGGAGTCTAATCCGGTGAATGCATCAATATTCTATTTTATTTTCATTATTTTCTTTGTTTGGTTGCTTAAATTTGCAAATAAGCGTATTAATAAACTTCTTGATAAAGATTATCGTTTTTAGTCTATTTGCGTTTCTATTGCTTACATAAGTAATAACAGTCGCATTTTATCCTGATTCAGTAATTTGTATTTTTAAGAGGTATATGTTTTTTTCTTTATTAGATCCAATTTTTTCCCCTTGCCCTGTCAGGAACATTCTTGCCTGGGTAAGCGATAAATGGTCAATACATTTTTGAAACTGATAATATTTAATTGATAAACATCTATTTATATGAATTATTCCGGTCTTATTATAGCCCTTATTACTTTCCTTGTGATTGGACTCTTCCACCCTATTGTCATCAAGGGCGAATATTATTTTGGGACACGCTGCTGGTGGGTCTTTGCTTTGTTAGGTGTAGTTTTTATCGCGGCAAGTCTGTTGGTGGAGGACAATATGCTGAGTCCGATTTTGGGCGTTGTGGGCTGTTCTTGCCTGTGGAGCATCCTCGAGATTTTCGAACAGAAAAAGAGGGTCGAGAAAGGGTGGTTTCCGATGAACCCAAAGCGCAAGAACGAATATAGGCGCAAAGACAAACAGTAACTCCTATCTGACTAAGCAAATGAAACATCCTTGTGAGTGCCTGCCTTCCGGGCGGCAATATTTGTTAATAACAAAAAGGAGAGTGTTAAACACCCTCCTTTCCTGACTTCGTCAATGCGACACCCAAAACCACCCAATTATTCTACGTACTCGATGATTATCATTGTGCGCTATCTAATGGCGCACAAAAGTGACGAAGTCAAGAAATGAATTAGTGAAGTACAAGA
>JAEDFN010000076.1 GCA_016292775.1 Paludibacteraceae bacterium | reverse complement strand
CGAAAAGATGCACCGGTATGATAGCCCTTGTACGGGGTGTAATAGCCGACTCCAACTTGCTGACGTCTATAGTCATAGAGCAATAATCCACATCTACGAGTACGGGTTTCAAGCCAAGTAAGGCAACAACTTCTACTGTGGCGATGAAGGTAAAATCGGGAACAATAACCTCATCTCCGGGTTTTAAATCGAGAGCCATCAATGCAATTTGCAGAGCGTCGGTGCCATTACCTACAGTGATGACATGTTTTACGCCAATAGCCTTTGCCAAATTGCATTCAAAATCCGTAACAACCTCTCCCTTAATAAAATGAGATGAAGAGATAACACTTGCAATAGCATAATCTATTTCTGATTTTATATTTAAATATTGGCTGTTTAGGTCAACCATCTGTATATTTTTCATTGTCGACTCAAGATTATTCACTACGACGGTGTTTAAAAATAATATTATAAATAATTTTTTTTAAATATTCACGATCGGTATTCTTAAGACCCTTCTCCATTACCGACCTCAAATATTTTCTTTCACTATTTTGAATATCATCGAGAGTGATAGGATTATCGGCATAAAAAGGGGGCAATAACCCGGGTTTATATTTCAGTCGATCTTTTTTAAGGTCCTCATCATAAAGGTTATAATAGGTTTTGGAAAGGGGCCTCACACCCACGAGTTTCATATCACCACGAAAGATATTTATAATATTCGGCACCTCGTCAATCCAAATACGTCTCAACCACTTACCCATTTTAGTAATTCTGAAATCATCGGCATATTTTCCTCCTGCTTTGAGGGTTACATTTTTTGACAGATAATCTTGCAGATACTCGGAATACGGGTACATAGTACGGATTTTGTAGACGTAAAACCATTTGCCATTCAGCCCGATGCGAGGTAATTTTATCAATAGACCATAATGAATATCCGGGGCATCGCTTACATCATTAATCTTGGTTGCAAATGCAAAAAGGAAACCATTGTAGCACTCCACACTATCCACATCAAAGCCGCAGTAATACAATCTGCCGAGAAATTCCGCTTTCGACATTTTACTCTTTTCACTTTTCAAAAACAAAGCCTTATCTGCAATTTTCAACCTGTTATTAATATTTACAACAGCCCGATTATCATTCTCGCAAGCATCCATAAAGAGGATTTTATCGGCATACAGACTACGTTTATCTGTAGGCATAACATCCGTGGTAAGCCAATTATTTATTTTCTTTTTCAAGGAGTGAAAAGAGGAAGAATTAACACTTTTCTCATTAAAGAACAAGTACTTGACATAATTTTTCATCCATTGAGCAACACTTGAAAAGAGGAGGAAAGCGGCAGAACCGGACCAGCGTTGAGGGTGAGAAAGCAGAATGATTTTTTTGGGGAAAGAACCATTTTTCACGGCCTCAATCAATTCGCAAGTAGAATTAAAAGAAGGCATATTCACCTCACCATCAGTTTTATCTCGCACCGAGAATTTTGTGTTATTCCAATGTCCGCCGGTATCTGACAGATATGCAACGGAGGTAAAATCGGGAGTAATATAAGGCTCACCAATTATATTAAACCACTCGAAATCGTATAGTAACCACAAGAACCTGTTATCATATTTACAGATAGGGGCGCCATGCATAGCGATAGTAGATACAGGTACTAATTCTCGCAATTGAGACAAATTGGATTGAAAATTACAAATAGCCTTATTCACATCACCATTAGCGGCAGAAAAATCCTCGTAATGGTAACCGATTTCATGCCCGAGGGCGGCAATTTCACGGATAAATTGAGACTCAAAAGAGCCGTTAATTTTACGAAAATAGTATGTAGACTTCACACCTAAATCGTGTTCAATCCGAGCCATACGCAGAGCATTTTGAGGCAATTTATCCACATCGTGACGAAGCACGACAAAATAATCATCATCTACCCCTCTACAATATTCATTGAAAGTCACGAAATTGTATCCTTCACTTAGCAGAGCGGTGATTAAATTACGATAATTATCTAAAGAAAAATCACTTATTTTCATACACTTGCGTATACAAACATCCTATTTTCACTGATTTATTACAAACTACAAAGTTAATATTTTTTTTTGGTCCGAAAAAGTAGAATAATAAAAAATGAAACAAGATCTATTATTCAAATAATTATTCGTATATTTGCAAGCAAAACAATAATAGTCATAATTATGCAAAGCGACTCAATAGTAATTATTCCAACCTATAATGAAAAGGAGAATATAGAGAAGATAATAAGGGCGGTATTTGCTCTTAACAAGTTTCATATTTTGATAATAGACGACAACTCGCCTGACGGCACTGCCACGATAGTAAAAAATCTGCAAAAGGAATATACAGAGGAGTTACATTTGGTAGAGCGAACGGGTAAATTAGGTTTAGGCACGGCCTATATAGCAGGATTTAAATGGGTATTAGAGCATGATTATCAATATTGTTTTGAGATGGATGCCGACTTTTCACACCCGGTCGACAAACTTATGGAGCTATATGATGCATGTGCCAATCAAGGAGCGGATGTTGCCATCGGGTCACGCTATGTAGGCAATGTAGTGAATGTAGTAAACTGGCCGATGGGCAGAGTAATGATGAGTTATTATGCCTCCAAATACGTAAGGATAGTAACAGGGCTCCCTGTAGCCGACACCACTGCAGGATACGTATGCTACCGCAGAGAAGTATTACAAACCATTGAGTTTGACAAGATTAAATTCAAAGGATACGCATTCCAAATAGAGATGAAATTCACAGCTTATAAGTGTGGATTTACGATAAAAGAGGTACCTATTGTATTTGTAAACCGTGTAGAAGGCACCTCAAAAATGTCGGGAGGCATCTTCTCCGAAGCCCTTTTCGGAGTGGTAAGATTGAAGATTGAGAGCTGGTTCAGAAAATATCCGCAAAAATCAATTGGCAAATAAATAACAGAAAAAAGATAGATGATTACAATAGAACAGCTTAAAGAGGCGAGAAATCGAGTAGACGAATTAAAGAGATATCTAAATATTGAAGATAAGAAAATCCAATTAGAAGAAGAGGAGTTAAAGACTCAAGCCCCTGAATTTTGGCAAGACCAGAAGCGAGCCGAGCAACAGATGAAGCTCGTAAAGGGGATAAAATTTTGGATAGAAGGATATAATAATGTAGATGCGGCAGTAAATGAAGCTCAGATAGCCTTTGATTTTTATAAAGAGGGGGCTATGACAGAAGAAGAAGTAGACGAAGCTTACAATACTGCAATAGCAATGATAGAAGACCTTGAGATGCGGAATATGCTTCGCAAGGAGGAAGACAAACTCGGGGCAGTGCTGAAGATAGTAGCCGGCGCCGGAGGTACCGAAGCGCAAGATTGGGCACAAATGCTTATGCGTATGTACTTGCGCTGGTGCGAGAAACAAGGCTATAAAGCCGAGATTACAAACATGCTTGAAGGTGATGAAGCCGGCATCAAATCGGTAACAATACAGATAGAGGGCGATTTTGCTTACGGCTATTTAAAATCCGAAAACGGAGTACATCGTCTTGTGAGAGTGTCGCCTTTCAACGCACAAGGCAAACGTATGACATCCTTTACCTCCGTATTTGTAGTTCCACTCATCGACGACTCTATAGAGATTGAGATTAACCCTGCCAACTTAAGTTGGGATACCTTCCGTTCTTCAGGAGCAGGCGGTCAAAATGTAAACAAAGTGGAGACCGGTGTACGTTGCCACTATACCTTCAAGAATCCTGTTACCGGAGAGATGGATGAGATAGTGATTGAAAACACCGAAAGTCGCTCTCAATTAGACAACAAAGAGAATGCTATAAGACTCTTGAAATCACAATTATACGAACTCGAACTACAGAAGCGCCGTGAAGAGAACGCCAAAATCGAAGCCGGTAAAAAGAAGATTGAGTGGGGATCTCAAATCCGCTCATACGTTTTTGACGACCGCCGCGTAAAAGACCATCGTACCGACTATCAAACGTCAAACGTCAATGCCGTTATGGACGGTGATATCGACAATTTCATCAAAGCCTATCTTATGGAATTCGGAGGGGAAGAATAGCCCCTTTTTCTACCTCCTCAAAAACGACTCTAATTGACTATCAATGCGTTAGCACCGGATGTCGCACACATGTCGCAAAAAACGGAAATAACCATTGATAATCAACATGTTACCAAATCATTGCAAAGGTACAGATTTCCACCCAAAATAACCAAAAGGAAACATAGAAAAAAGCACAAACTTTTCACATTTTCTTGATTTTGGTTGGGTATAGAATGCAGAAATCATAAATATAGTCATTGCCAAAATCTGCCAATACTGGCAACTTTTAGTCCATCTATCACTCTTCATTAAATTTCTGCCAATGGTGGCACTTTTTGTGTTCAAGCACGCTAAAAAATGGTATCTACGAAGAATAAAAGTGAAGAAAAAAAAATATAAAATTGACTATATTTTACAGAAAAAAAATGGTTTTCTTTTCTTCGTTTTGTGGAAATTTAATTAATTTTGTACGCGTATTATTATA
>JAEDFN010000075.1 GCA_016292775.1 Paludibacteraceae bacterium | reverse complement strand
CTCCACAAAGGTAATGATAAATTTTTTATTGCACAAGTGTTTATCGGTTTCGTTTCCCGTGTTGAACAAGAGTTCTCTCCGGTTATTTTTTTTTACCTTAATCGGGGAATTTTCGGGGAATTATTTTTTCTGAATATAGGAGTAGAATTTTCGAGCGGAAAAGGAGCTATTATCCTGAAAAGAAATTACGGTCATCGTCTAAATTTGCGTAGAATTATCGTGCGGAAAGGAGCTTTACCTTGAAAAGAAATTACAATCATCGTCTAATTTGAAAAAAAATTCTCCGAGCGGAGAGGAGTGCCCCAAAAACTAGAAAGGATTATAAAGCCCGTTTCGCAACGAAGTTTATAATCCATTTCTACAAACAAAATCTATTATCTAAAATCAATCTCTTATTATGCTATGAAATTTATTCGTTAATATTTTATTCCCTTTTATATATTTTATGTTCTATTTCAATAGCAAATTTAAGCATTTATTTTCATATTGCAAGGGTTTTGAAGATTTTTTTTAAAAAAAATTTTTTACCCTTATTTTACTATTGAAAGTATGTATTTTAACCATTTTTAAGTTGTATTTGGTGCTGTTTTTTTGTTTTTTTCGTTTAAAATGGTTAATTAAACGGGGTTGTTTTTAAATAATCTATTATTTCAAAAACATTTTTTATGCAAAATTTTCCTATTTATCATGCATTTGCTTTCTATTTATTTTTAGTAAAATAGAAAAACGCAGCTAAAAAATCTCTATTTTTAGCAAAATGCATTTTTAGCGAATAAATTGTTTTTACCTTCACGATAAAGGAGAAATCCGATTCTTTATGCTTGAGAGGTTGGGAATGCTGTCAAAAATCTTCCTCGTCGATTTCTCGGGTATCATCATCGAAATCTTCTTCCATGTCAGGTACTTCATCTTCGTTGAAGTCGTCTTCATCGGAAGTTTTATTGATTTCGAGATTACGATGTGTAAAGGTTTCGATTCTGTTTTCTTCTTTATTAATTTCGGTCCACAATAAATCTTTTAATTCCGTGATTCCGAAGCCGGATACGGAAGAGATAAAGATATGAGGGATGTCGGCAGGCAACTCTTTTTCGATAGCAGCGATGAGTTCATCGTCGAGCATATCGGATTTGGATATTGCCAGCACTCTTTGTTTACGAATTAAGTCAGGGTTATATTCCTCGAGTTCGTGGAGTAGAATTTGGTACTCTTTATTGATATCGTTGCTGTCGGCAGGGATAAGGAAAAGTAAGATAGCGTTACGTTCGATATGGCGTAAGAATCTAAGACCCAATCCTTTTCCTGCGCTGGCGCCTTCGATAATACCGGGGATATCCGCCATGCAGAATGATTTTCCTCCACGGTATTCCACTATTCCGAGGTTTGGAACCAAGGTAGTGAAGGGGTAGTTTGCTATTTCCGGTTTTGCAGCGGAAACCACGCTGAGGAGGGTAGACTTGCCCGCATTCGGGAAACCTACCAAGCCCACATCGCCCAGCACTTTAAGTTCCAGAATAACATATTTTTCTTGCATTGGTTCGCCGGGTTGAGCATATCGCGGAGTTTGGTTTGTAGCGGTGCGGAAATGCCAGTTTCCGAGTCCGCCACGTCCCCCTTTAAGCAGAATCACCTCTTGCTTGTCTTCGGTGATGTCGCAAAGGAACTGCCCTGTTTCGGCATCGTAAGCCACAGTTCCGCAAGGCACGTCGATATAAACATCTTTACCATCGGCGCCGAAACTGCGACTTCCACCTCCGCTCTCCCCGTGACCTGCCATGATATGGCGGGTGTAACGCAAGTGAAGCAAAGTCCAATAATCCTTATTGCCCCTCAATATGATATGGCCGCCACGCCCGCCATCTCCACCATCCGGACCCCCTTTCGGGATATATTTCTCCCGGTGAAAATGTGTCGATCCTGCCCCTCCTTTTCCTGAGCGACAATAAATTTTTACATAATCTACGAAATTGGAGTTTGCCATTATCTTTTATCTGTTTATTATTTCTTTATTTCAGAGATGAGGGCTTCTATTTGTTTGAAGCAGTCATCAATAGTAGTGTTATTATTTACTGCGTGGTATCTGTCAGTGCCTCTGTAGTAGTCTGCTACAGGGAGGGTTACTGATTGATATACTTCCAAGCGGTGGTTTATCGTTTCGATATTGTCGTCAGCGCGACCAGATGTTTTTGCTCTGTTGAGAAGTCTCTCGATGAGGAGGTCGTGATTGACGTCGATATTCAGCATTATCGTCACTTTCTCGTTGTAAGCGGAGAGAAGTGTGTCGAGATTTTTTGCTTGGTCTACCGTTCTCGGATATCCGTCAAAGATAAAACCTTTGGCGTCGAGGTTTGCTTTTATTACGGATTCCAACATGCCGTTGATGATTTCGTCCGGAACCAAGTTTCCTGCGTCGATAAGTGTTTTGGCTTTCATTCCCAACTCAGTGCCTTTGGCAATTTCTCCACGGAGTAAGTCACCTGTAGAGATGTGTTTGAGCCCGTATTTCTCTACTAAAATATCACTTTGTGTTCCCTTACCGGAACCCGGAGCTCCTGTAATTACAATATTAAGCATGATAATACTTTTAAGGTTTTGTTATTTTATAAGTGTGTAAATATCACGTAAATTACGTCCGTAACCGTCGTAGTCGAGACCATAGCCTACGATGAAGTCGTTAGGAATAGGCATCACTACATAGTCGAGGTTAAGCGGGTATTTAAGCGCATCCGGCTTGAAGAATAGGGTAGCGATTTTCAGCTCTGATACGCCTTTGTTTTTCAATATCTCTACCATCTTACTCATTGTAAGTCCGGAGTCTACAATATCTTCAACTATCACTACCGTTCTCCCTTTTACATCTTCGTTAAGGCCGATGATTTCGTTTACCGAGCCGGTGCTGTTTGTGCCATTGTACGACGAGAGTTTGATAAAACTCATTTGTGCAGGTATTTCAACCCTCTTCATAAGGTCTGCGGCAAACATAAAAGCACCGTTTAATACCACCAGAAAAATCGGGTTTTTACCTTCTAAATCTTTACGCATTTTCTCCGCTACTTTTTCTATGGCTGTAAGTAGCTCATTCTCAGGTATTGAAATGCCGAAAGTTTTATCTTTTAGGGTAATAGTTTTCATATTTATGTCAAAAAAATCGGTGCAAAGGTACAAAAAAAAATATAATCGGCAAAATGATTTTTTTTTTGCCGATATTAAATGACCTACTCTCAAGGGGCAACTGCAAAATTAGTAACATATTATACATTCTTTATATATGATGTTTTTCTCTATTATAAAATAATACATATTCTCACAATATAAACAAACATACACGTTAAGACACATCCCGGATTCACAAAGAAAGGGTTATAATAAATAAAGCACGTACAATGATATGCACGTGCTTTGTTTGAGTATTACATTATTGAAATATTTTTATTTTTCAGCAAATCTTTTTGGTAAAGTAGCAATACCGAAAACATCTCCATTCGTATACGTTATAATTGGATAACCATTTTTTATTATCTGCACTTCATTTCCTGTGCTTTTTAAATATATTATAGCAAGATAAACAATACTATTGCTTATTGTCATCCCTCTCAACACACAACTTTCTTTTCTACAATATTCTTGTTCATTCTTATAAACTACAACATTTGGTTGATATCCTCTAGAGGTATAATTTTCTTCACATCCTAAAAAAACATCATTATTATATTTCCTTATATATTTTGCATCCATAAAATAACGCCATTTAGAATGATGATACAAAGCAGTATCTCCATAAATATGAATAATATTTCCTCGTTTATCGTATGTTGCAGGAATATATCTTAGAATATCAGTACCCGGTTCATATTTAGAAACATAATTTACCAATACAATATCAGTATCATTTTCGATATAAAAACCGGCAGCAGGTTTATTTGTTTTTAAAGTGTCATCTGCATGCATTATTATTTCTCCGTTTTTCCAAATACATGGTAATTTTCCATTTACACACCACTCAAATCCAAAAAAATATGTATTGCCATATGCTCTTACAACTCCTTGGGGCTGAGAGAATAAAGGCAAAGAAGAGTAGATAGGCGTCTCTAAATCAATATCATATATATTTCCCTTTTCCCAATATTGCGGATAATAATCGTAAACATTAAATTCATTCGGAATTAAAGAGTATAATCTTAAAACGCCTTTATATGCATTTATAAAAAAACACCCTGAAAATACATCTTTTAAGTGATCATAAAGCATTTCTCCGTTTTTCCACAATACGAATTTTTCTTCATCTTCTGTATTATAAGTGGTTAATACATATACATCATCTCCATCTATACAAATTTGTTTTATTCTATTTTTTTTATTTTTTAAATAGTGTCTTATATTATCACTGGCAAATGCATAAAATGGTCCGATAGAATCTGAACCCCAAAATAGTACCGGGCCTTCATTATCGTGTTGATAAGCCGGATTGTCTATACCAATACCTCGGTTATTAAAACGATCATCACAACAGCAAAATAATACTAATGATATTATTATCGTGCCTA
>JAEDFN010000031.1 GCA_016292775.1 Paludibacteraceae bacterium | reverse complement strand
GAGCTATTCTTCAAATTTTGTCACTAATTTTGCAGTTGCTTGTTGAGAGTAGGGATGAAGATTTATACGTAAGATTAAAACAGTCTGGTGATTGTAATACGGATTTAGTGTTTGAAGATGATGAAGTTGATATTAAAAATGCGTTAGAATTAAATAGGATTATTACTAATAATGATACTGATGAATTTCTGATATTTAAATCTGTTATTTTACAACAACGTGCAGAAAATTCAAGTATGCATCTTACTTTAGCTCCAACGATGGAATGCTGTTTCAGCTGTCATTATTGTTTTGAAAATTATTGCTGTCCAGTAAAAATTGGTAAGATATAAAATACCAGTCTGAAGCCCTTTATAACGAAGTTTTCGGCCATTGCGTTGTTAAGATTGTCGCCTTTGCGGGAGGCGTTTTGTGAGCCTATTCTTATAATAGACTATGAAACATAAAATAAAGAGGCTATGCCGTAATTCTTTATTACAACATAGCCCCTTTATTTTAATTAGTATTTATATTCAATTAAAATTCTACAATAGTATTCCAACCGAATTTATCTTCTTTTTCTCCGTATTGAATTGCACGGAGAGTGTTGTAAAGTAAAGTACATTTTGGTCCCGGTTTGCCATCTTTGCAGAATTCGTAAACTTTATTAGTGTCGATATCTACAATTTTAGCTACAGGAGAGATAACTGCTGCTGTTCCGCAAGCTCCGGCTTCATCAAATGTACCGAGCTCTTCTACTTCTATGTGGCGTTGCTCTACTGTCATACCAAGGTCTTCTGCTATCGCACGTAAACTTCTGTTGGTGATAGAAGGGAGGATAGAGTCTGATTTTGGAGTGATGTATGAGTTGCCTTTAATTGCGAAGAAGTTTGCTGCTCCACATTCATCTATATATTTTTTCTCTTTAGGGTCGATATAGAATACTGCAGAATATCCCATGTCGTGGCTCTCTACTGTGGCAGTCATACCTGCTGCATAGTTACCACCTACTTTGAGGTTTCCGGTACCAAGAGGTGCTGCACGGTCGTATTTGCGACTGAGCATAAATGGTGTGGCTTGGAATCCGCCTTTGAAATATGGTCCTACAGGTGTTACAAATACTACAAATTCATAGTCTGATGCAGGTTTTACTCCTACAAGTGGAGTGGTACCGAATAATACAGGACGTATATAGAGTGATGCGCCTGTTTCATATGGTGGTATGAATTTTTCGTTGAGTTTTACTACTTTGATTACTGCCTCTTTGAATTTGTCGAGTGGGAATTCCGGCATCTTGATACCACGGCATGAGTCTTGCATACGTCTTCCGTTGTCTTCTATACGGAAAATACGTACTTTACCGTCTTTACCACGGAATGCTTTCAATCCTTCAAAGCACTCTTGTGCATAGTGAAGTACTGCTGCTGATATGTGCATCTCGAGTGTCGGTTTGCTCTCTACACGTAATTCTCCCCATGCACCGTTTGTATATGTGCAACGTACATTATAGTCGGTTGGTACATAGCCGAAACCAAGACTTCCCCAATCAATGTTTTGTTCCATGTCTATAAGATTTTTTTGGTTATTATTTTATGTTATATTGTTTTTTGTATTTTCTTGATATATATCTTCGATTCATTACCCATGTTGAATAACAAATCCACTATGCTTAAATTCGGTGTAAACCCGTACTTATTATCAAATACTTGATAGTAGGGCAACGTCAATTCGTTATGCAAAGATACATCAAATTTTTTAGGTTGTAACTCTTTTCTTAAATCTATTATTGTATCTTCTCCCTCTTCTATGTATCGTGTTGATAATTCGATGTTTACCTCTTTATAATTTAATAGTTCAAGTGTTTTTTTCTCTATTTCTATGTCGAAATCTAATAAAAATGTCCACTTTTTTTCAAAAAATGGTCGGTATTCATCGCAAAAAAATTCATAAAATGGTGACGAATTGTAAGCAGATTCCAGTGCTCTCCAATGTAGCTGTTGCCAATTGTCGTGTGTGGATATCTTTATATCTTTTATAGCCGTTTTTTCACTCTTTTCTACCGGTATACTTAATGTTTGAATGCCGTTGGATGTCAGTATATTACACCTGTTTGCCGCGGTCTGCTTGATGTAATGAGAATGGGCATCGGTGAGGGTGACTCCTCCCGTTAAACATGCATAATAGTATATGCTGCCTAAATATGCCGGTGGTAATAAGGTGATTTTCATATCTTCTTGCTCTTTTCTATCTCTTCCATCACGCTCTTGTTTACTCTTTGTCGCTCTCGGTCTATTATCCACCCCCATTTGTTGAAGTATTTTATCATATTCACGATATGTATTTTAAGCAATCGGATGTTGTGGTATGATGCTCTTCGGTGGTTGTGTATTATGCTTGTTTGGGGATAATATATGGTGCGAAAATATTTGTGTAAACGGCGTGTTAAGTCTATGTCTTCGGGATACATGAAGTATCGTTCGTCAAAAATTCCAACTTTCTTCAGCGCGTCTGCTCTGAGTAGCATAAAGCATCCCGAGAGGTATGGTATGTTGTAAATTCCGCTGTCGGATAATTGATGTAATTCAAAATGTTGTGTCCTTCCGCGTGTTAATGTTTTCGGTAAAAACCTTCTTGCTATCAGGTCGTAAGGCGTGGGTAATAGTTTTGCTAAATGTTGATTGCTGCCGTCCGGTGAGAGCACTTTGGGCATTATCTGTGCAATATCTTTGTGCGCTTCCATATATTCGGCGAGTTCGGTAAGTATCACAGGGTTAAATTCTATATCACTATTAATCACCAAATGATACTCCGCTCCGCTGCGTAGCGTTTCGCGTATGGCTATGTTATGTGCCGCTCCGTATCCGATGTTTCTCCCGTTCCAAATCCATTCCGCCCCTTCTATAGTGACGTACTGCTCGTTTCGATTTTCACTGTTGTCAATCAATAAAATACGCTTTACACAGCCGCTCTTTAAAAGGGTACTTACCACTTTTTGTAATTCTTCCACCGGGGTGTGGTAGGTCACTATCGAAGCGTTGATAATATATCTTTTTTCTGCCATCTTTTTCCGTTTCGGGAAAACGGGAATATATCGGTCTATCCCTTTATTTTCTGTATTTTAAAAATCCGTAGAATGCCCAATTCATCAAGTAATAGATACTCTTTATCAAGCCCAATTTCTCGCATTTGTAATATACTTTAAATTGTGGTATTATTACTTTTAGCTTGTTGTGTGTTGTAGATGTGCTTAATATTCTGTATGATGCAATAATCTCTTTATTTCCCCATGCTTCGCCACATTTTTTTAATATCTCAAGCCAATAAATATGGTCGTCGCGTAGCGAACGAAACTCTTCGTTTAGATATATCTTGCCGTATTGTTTGCTGTCGTACAGTCCTGTAAGGCACGAAATAGAGCAGGTTTTTAGAATGTCGGTATATGTTACGTGTTCCGGAACGATAAATGGCGATAGGCATTCGTTGTTGTTCTCGTCTATTCTTTTGTGAGATCCGTATACAAGGGTGGCGTTGTGCTTTTTCATCAGTGCTAACTGACTCTCGAGGAATATTGGTTCCCATACGTCGTCAGCATCTAATAATGCGATATATCTGCCGTTGGCATGGCGTATTCCGTTATTTCTCGCTGCCGCCGAGCCGGCGTTGGCTTGACTTAATAGCTTTATTCTGGAGTCTTGCTCGAGGTAGCGTTTTACTATCTCTTCGCTGTTGTCTTTCGAGCCGTCGTTGATTATTATCATCTCCCAATGTGGGTATGTTTGCTGTAACACACTCTCTATGGTTTGTGATATAAATCTCTCTCCATTGTATAATGGTGTTATTATAGATACCAGATTATCTGTCATTATTCTTCTTGTTTATGTTGAATTTTAGTATGTTGTATAATACTATAAATCTGCTTGTTACTTTTGTGATGAAGGGGCGACTGCTACGGTTGCTCAGGTTGTTGAGCACGTTTGTCAGTGCGTTGGCATGCCTTCGGTAGAGTAGGTATGGTGTGTCGATAAACTTCACTTTGCCGATGCTCTCCGCTACCAATCCTATCCATATGTCATGCCCTATCTCCATCGTTTTCGGAAAGGGTAGGGCAGCCTCTTTTACCCGCCTCTTAAATGCAAGGCATGCACCGAAATAGGTGTTTTTCAGCGAGTTCTTTATTATCCCTTTCCCGGAATGATAATATTTAAAAAAGTCCGGTATGAGCGGGCGTAATTCGGAGTCAACCACGATGGAGTTGGTGCATACCAGGTCGTACTCTTTCAAGGCTTCCAAACAGGCTCTGTATTTTCCCTCTATCCATACGTCGTCTTGGTCTGATAAAAAGATTATCTCGCCGCCGGCATGCCTCAATGCGTTCTCAAAATTCCATTTAAAATGATGATAATCTGCATGATATATCTTTACTCGCGGGTCTGCTATCGATTCTATCAACTCTAAGGTTTTATCGGTGGACGAGTCGTCGGATATTATCACTTCGTCGTCTTCCGATATCTGACTTAATATAGAATGTAGTTGCTCTTCTATATATTTTTCCCCGTTATATGTTGCTATACATATTGAATTCATTTTTTCGTAATAATCTTTTTGTACTGCAGTGCCACGCTCTCCCATGATTGGGGTATCTCTTTCTCAATATATAGCTCGCTATTTGCTGTCAGTACTTTCTGTTGTGCGCCTCTGTTGTCTATGTCGTTTAATATATTCATGAGTACCTCTTCGGCTCTTTCTTCTGTACAGAGTGTGAAGGCTTTTTTCATCTTCTCTGTGGTGAATGTGCCTGCACTACTCACTATTATGCATCTGTTGAGGAGTGCCGCTAAAAACGATCCGCGCCTCTCTGTCAGTCCGTCGGGATATGGCAAATAGGCTATCTTGGTGTTCGATAGTATGTTAGCTACCTCTTTCGCACTCCTGTTCAGTATCAACTCTATGTTGCTGTTTTTTACGCGCTCTATTATCGGCTCGTAATACCAGCGAAATTCTTCTTGTGTCTGCCCCATAATGTACATCTTACACTCTTTCTCTCTTTTCGTTATCTTATTGCAGATGTCTATAAATGTTTCGATGCCTTTGTCGGGCCGTATATAGCCGAAGTATCCTATATCTTTTGTGCGTTCTTCTATCGGGTTGATAGTGTCCGCTTGGTCAATATTACTGAATATCTTGATTATTGATGATCTCTTTTTTAGAAATCCGTTCTTCTTTATAGCAAATTGTCGCTCTACTTCCGTCGTGAATATGGTGTGCTCCGAACTTCTGAAAAATATTTTTGCCGCCAAACGCCCTTTCCATCCCAGTCGTGAATATTCGTGTATGGTAGTAATTATCGGTTTGCGTAAAATGTATTTGATATACAGAGCAATAAGGTGTGGAGTGATGCTCGTGCTGTAGCCCATTGTAGGGTATTGTATGTTTGCTATGTCAAAGTCTATCTTGCTTATCTCTTTTGTTATCTGCTTGATATTGCTGATATTCCAACAGTCGGTAGTATAGACTTGCCAACCTGATTCTCGGGCTGTTTCCGTATTTATCAGGTTGTAACAATAATCGCCTACTCCACATCTGCGAGGAGGATATGTTCCTGTAATTATCAACATGTTATCGTATGTTTTGTTGTATTATGCGCCAAAATTCCAACTTCTCTTCGTTTCCGATGATGAAGAATAATGCACGCCTCAATAAGCAATTAATACTCAAGATAGTGTTTGCTATTCTTGCATTCGCTACACTTTTGTTCTTATTATAATATCTCTTTCTCGATTCGTAAAAGAGTTTGCTTTTCTTCTCTATGTTTTGAGTACTGCGACTCTCAAGATGGGTGATTTTTGCTTCCGGTACACTCCATGCTACTACTCCTTCTTGTCGAGCTCTGAGCTGTAAATCGGTCTCTTCAAAATACATGAAATAGCTGCTGTCAAAGCCTCCGAGCTTTACAAACAATTCTCTCTTTATCATCAAGTCGGCTCCGGTTATATAGCTCACTTTCATTGGTTTTCCGGTGAAATTATGCTCATGGCTACCTCTGTATCTCAATCTTAAATTCAGATTGTTGATAAGGGAGCAATACTCAAAATATACTCCGGGCATCGTTTGCCAATAAGAGTGCACCGGCTTGCCTTTTTCATCGTAAAGATTGCCGCCGCAAATCTCGATATCTCTACTTTTTGCAAAGTTGTATAGTATATCTATCGCGTTGTTTATCAATATGGTATCGGGGTTTAATAGCATTAGGTATTCGCCTTTGGCATATTGCGCCCCTATGTTGTTCGCTACTCCGAATCCTTGATTGGTTTTCGACAAATGTAGCATGATGTCGTGCTCCTTGGCAAAGTGAATCAACTCCTCTTTTTCGCTTTTTTTCGATGCGTTGTCTACTACAATAATTTCGTATCTTAAGCCCGATTTGCTGCTATAGATGCTGTTGATTGCCCTTTTTGTCAGTTGCGTGGTGTTGTAGTTGACAATAATTACCGATACTTCCATTACTTTATTCTCCTCTTTTGCCGAATTATTTATTGTTGCCCGATTGCATTTTTTTATTAGAATTTTTTATAAAAAAATCTATTACTCTTTTGCAATGTACTCCGTAAGCCAATAGGTTTTGGCTTTTTGCATGTTGCGTGCCTTTATCGATTCGGCACTTTCGTTGCGTAATTGAAATATCGTAGAGGTCTCTGCAATACCGCTTTTGAGATTTGCATTACCTTTGTATAAGTTGCTGAGGTTCACTAAAAAAAGGCAGTAAAATGCTGCTACCGACATCTGCTTTATTAAAGGTTGATATCCTCGGTTATTGATTGCTAAATTGATGATATATATCGCAATAAATGGTAGGAAGTAAGAGCGTAATCTGTTGATGAAAAACCAATATTGGTAGAATAATGCTATCAATAATAGTCCGCAAACGGCTACCGCATGCCACGTTTTAAGCTCTTTTTTCCTGCTGAAATATATATATCCTATATAAAGCACCAATGCGTATATCATAAATATCACTTGCACTCTTCGCTCTATTGTTAGGTGGTCTTGTATCGATTTGAGTACGTTGGCGTCGAGGGGTAAGTAATTACTCATTGTGAGTAACAGGCTTTTTAATGGTATTGCTAAAAATACTACAATAAATACCATCGATACGGCAAAGAGTGTATTAGTGCGCTTAAATCTTAATATCAGCAATGTGAATAGTGTTATCATGCAAACGAATGATGCTGATTTATGCATCAATATTGCAACTATTGTTGTTGCTGCATATATTATATATTTTTCTTTGTTGAAGGCTAACATGCTGAAGGTGAATAGGGTTACCGCCAAGCATTGCCTTAGTTCAAAGAATATCAGGTTCGTTTCCAATAATATTATTGCAAAGAGTGCAAAGGTGCGAAGATATGGTAATTGCTTGAGCACCAAATGCAATGCAATAAAGAATAGTATGTCTATTATCGCCGTCATCCACCAAAAACTAAGTCCCAACCAATGGTTGCAGATGCTGCAAAAAATTAGAAATCCTATTTCGTATTTAGATTTAAATCCCGGCGAAAGTATCTCTTCTATTCTTGGAATTTCCTCATACATAGGTACATAAATGAATATGTCCGGACCGAAATAGTATTTTATAGTGGATAAAAAGGCTGTGGAAAATAGCGCAATAAGGTATATCTGATTACTGAAATTTTTATGCGTAGGGTAGAGTAGCTCTGTTAATGAGAGTACGCACAAAATGGTTATCGTAATGCAGATAATATTAAACATACTAAATGAGTGGGGTTTAAATAACTCTTTTTTTAAACATAAAAAGCCCGAAAAATTTCGCTTTCGGGCTTTTATATCTGTTTTTCAAGCAATAGTTTTTCGAAGAAAAATTATTCTGCAGCATTTTCTGTTGCACCTTCAGCAGCTTCGTTAGCAGCGGCGGCAGCTTCTTCTGCAGCAGCTCTTGCTGCCTCTTCTTGTGCTTTAAGAGCTTCTGCTCTTTTCTTTGCTATCTCTTCTGCTTTTGCTTTGTTGATAGCTTTTTCTGCCTCAAGGCGTACTTTTTTGTTTTCTTCTTTCTTTGATGCCTCTGCTGTGCGAATTGCATCAATTGCTTTTACTTTGTTTGCTTTCCATGCTTCAAAGCGTTTTTCTGCTTCAGCTTCTGTGAAAGCTCCTTTCTTAACGCCTCCTAAAAGGTGCTTTTTCATCAATACACCTTCTTTAGAAAGTATGTTACGTACTGTATCGGTTGGCTCAGCTCCTACTGTTAACCAATATAATGCTCTGTCGAAATTAAGGTCGATAGCAGCAGGGTTCATGTTTGGGTTGTAAGAACCGATTCTTTCGATGAAGCGACCATCACGTGGTGCTCTTGAGTCTGCAATCACAATGTGATAATAGGCATATCCTTTGTGACCGTGTCTTTGCAATCTGATTTTAGTTGCCATTAGTAATGTTAAAATTTTTTTTGATTAAACCTAATTTGCTTTTACTCGAAAAGCGATGCAAAGTTACTGCTTTTTTTTTATATGGCAAAATCTTTTACTAAATATATAGCGAAAGTTTTTTTTGTAAAAAATCTATATATCAGTCTTCTAAATGTAAGTTTAATGTCGCTTTACCGAGTTTTTCTTCGGCATAGGCTTTGTCTACTACCAATTCTTTTTCGTCGGTAGATGGTATTTCATACATCGCATCTATCATTATGCTCTCGGCAATAGCTCTTAATCCTCTCGCTCCTAATTTGAATTCCACTGCTTTATCTACTATGAAGTCCAACACTTCGGGCTTGATGGTCAGCGTTACGTTGTCCATTGCAAAGAGTTTGATATACTGCTTTATAATGGAGTTCTTCGGCTCGGTAAGTATCCTGCGAAGTGCGTCTCTATCAAGTGGATTAAGGTAAGTCAATATTGGTAGACGACCTATTATCTCGGGTATCAGTCCGAAGGATTTCAAGTCTTGTGGTGCAATATACTGCAGCAAGTTCTCCCTATCTACGTCGTTGCGCTCGTTCAATGCGTTGAATCCCACCACGTGTGTGTTCAGGCGTTGTGCTATTTTTCGCTCTATGCCGTCGAAGGCTCCACCGCAAATAAAGAGGATGTTCTGCGTATTCACCGCTATCATCTTCTGCTCCGGATGTTTACGTCCTCCGTTTGGCGGTACGTTGATTATCGACCCTTCCAATAATTTTAGCAATCCTTGTTGTACTCCTTCTCCGCTTACGTCGCGCGTTATCGATGGGTTGTCGCCTTTGCGAGCTATCTTGTCTATCTCATCGATGAATACTATGCCTCGCTCGGCTGCTTTTACGTCGTAGTCGCATGCTTGTAGCAGACGCGTCAATATCGATTCTATGTCTTCTCCTACATAGCCGGCTTCGGTGAGTACGGTGGCGTCGACTATAGCAAAGGGCACTTGTAGTTTCTTTGCTATCGTTTTGGCAAGTAATGTTTTTCCCGTTCCCGTGCGGCCCACAAGGATGATATTCGATTTCTCAATCTCTATATCGTCTTTGTCGCTCTGTAATATCCTCTTATAGTGGTTGTATACTGCTACGGAGAGGTACTTCTTTGCGTCGTCTTGCCCTATTACGTAGCCGTCGAGAAACTCTTTCAACTCTTTCGGGCGTGGTAATATGTTGATGTCCAACTCAAATTTACCGTTTGCCTCTTGTCTTTTTTGCTTGTTCTCGTCGTAAACGTTACATGCCAATCGGGCACAATCTTCACAGATGTAGCAGTTCATCCCGCTCAATAGCATCCCCGCTTCGCTCGATGATCTACCGCAAAAGCTGCAATGTATTTCTGTTTTTTTACCCATTATAATCTCTTTTTTTATTTCTCTTTAATGAGTACTTTGTCTATCATTCCGTATTCTTTTGCCTCTGCCGATGTCATCCAATAGTCGCGGTCGGAGTCTTTCATTATCTTCTCGAATGGTTGTCCGCTATGGTCGGAAATTATTTGGTATAGTTCATCGCGAAGCAGCATAATCTGTTTGTAGTTTATCTCCATGTCGGAGGCTTGTCCGCGCATGCCTCCCATCGGTTGATGTATCATCACTCTCGAGTGCTTCAGTGCGGAACGCTTGCCTTTTTCCCCGGCTACAAGGAGCACTGCCGCCATCGATGCCGCCATTCCGGTGCATATGGTGGCTACGTCGGAATTGATGAATTGCATCGTGTCGTAAATGCCGAGTCCTGCATATACCGATCCCCCCGGTGAGTTGATATATAAAGATATGTCTTTTCCCGGATCTGATGTGTCGAGAAATAGTAATTGTGCTTGTATTACGTTAGCTACATAATCGTCTACTTCTGTGCCGAGGAATATGATTCTGTCCATCATCAATCTCGAAAATACATCCATCTGCGTTACGTTGAGTTGTCTCTCTTCCAAAATGGATGGCGAAATATAACTGTTACTGATGCTCATGTATTTGTCTAAAGCAAGTCCGTTCATATTCAGATGCTTGGTGGCAAATTTTTTGAATTCGTTCTCTTTCATATTCTTTGTTTTTTATTGTGTTAGCATAAATTTCACACTTATTCCTATGTTGAGGTTGCTCATCGGATAGGATGTGGTGATGTATGGTGAATTGGATTGATAGTCAGCGAATAATTTGAAGTTCAATTTACTGCTGAATACGTAGTCGGCGGCGAATTTTATCGTTACCGTCTTGTTTCCGGATGTGGCTTGTGTCTCTTCCGGAGCGTCTAATTTTCTCAGTAATGTAGAGATATCTTTAAAGGCGAAATCAAGACGTAGTGTGAGGTCGTTTTTCACTTTCTTGGTCTTGTTGTCTTTGAGTTTCAATATCAAGTCAAAATCTTTAAGTACGTAACCCACGCCTACTACCCATTCGTTGTTTGTGGCTTCGAGAAGTTGGTTGGAGGCGATGTTGAGGGTCAATACGCGCTGTTTGCGGAATTCCAATTTTGCTGTCAGCGAGTTTTTCATCGCTACGTCTACGGCAATGAGTGGCGATAAATTCTCGGTTATGCTTACCGATGCTATGTCGTATGGCGATGATGGTATCGGATTTCCGGTAGTGATGTCTCTCACAAATCCAAAGCCGTCTTCGGTCTCTGCATAGTTGGAATAAGAGCTGTACGAACCGATGTTATATGTGCATTGATATGCATGATTGATGGTAATAGAGCGGAAATATTTATCTACGCCTTTTATCTTTCCTAGTCCGTCGTAACTTATCTTCCAGTTTGGTAGCATACTGAGGAGTCCCGGGAATATTTCCGTACCTATTTTTGAGGCACTGCGACCGGTATATGCTGCGAGGAATGCAGGGATGATTACGTCTGCCGAGTTGACGTTATATGTGCCGTTTTCCGCTTTATATTGTGCTCCCGCCAGTTGATTTCCTTCCATGAATCCCGTGGTAGGGTAGTGTGCTCCGACGTACTTCTCTTGTAGACGTTGTGCTATTATCTCCCTGTTGTTCAGCATCTGCTCAAAGGCGGCACTCTTGTAGTTGTCGTCAATCTTTCCATGCCCTTGGAACATCGTTGCCAGTGCGCAATAGGTCATCCTGAAATTACCGCTATAGGTGGTAGGTATGCCGTTGTATTGATATTGTATCGACGATTGGTTGCTCCTCATGTGTTTTACGTTTACTTCAATCTTCAGTCCTGCTGCGGGTTCCAAGTTGAGGCGCGCGTCAAAATCGGTGGTTTTTCCTGTCAATGCCGGGTTTACTATAGAGTCGTTCATCACAAGCCATCCGTTTTGCAATGCCTTTTCAAGATAGCTCTCTTGCGGTACGCCGAATGAGAAGTCAAGTCCCGGTGTCATTGTCTTTTCAAAGATGCTCTGTCCGAAGAATTTTCCTCCGTATTGGAAGCCGGGTATCGTTACAGTACTGCTCTCTTTGTACGACACTTGCAGGCGGCGTATCAGCATAAAGAAGCGTGTAATGCTTGCTGCAGCGAGTTCCCCCGCCGTCTCGGTATTCGGGTCTATGGTCTCTATATTTACCTTTATCTTGTTGATATTCTTGTTCCCTTTTACTATAATGGTGTTTTTGTCGCTCTTCTTATATCGCAATTTTAGCGGTACGCTGTCGGCATCTACAAAACTGATGGTCATCTTGTCGCTATTCAGGCGGTGCTTGATAACTACGTCTGCCGTGTCGGTGAGGTTGAATTCTTGACTGAAGGTGCGTGGTGTGAATTTTCCTCGACGGGTACGTTTTTTTCCACTGAAGCGCTGGTTGACTTTCTTCAAATAAGGGAATTTGTTATATAGGGTCTCGAAATTGGCTTGCCCGTCTACTTGCCATTGTGCGAGGTTTGTAATGGTATTTCCCATCGATGCATCACCGTCGTAGGTTACTCCTGTCGCCCATGTGTACATGGCGTTGTACTGTCCTTTTACAGTAAGGAATTCAAGATATGGTATCTTGTTGATTGGCACGTCCCACTGCGCTGTGAAGGTCTGCTGATAGTCGAGCGGACGTCCTCCGCCGGCTACGCTTTGTCGTATCGTATCTTTCCACTCTTCGTATTCGTCAGGGAAGAATTTGCGATTTACAGGTTTGAATTTGGTTTCATCGAATCTGGAATTGGTGGCTGTTGTCAACGAGAATTTGAGGTTCTTCGTCATGTCGTATTTCAAATCCATATTCCTGCTCCATGTAAAGTCTTTCGAGAATGAGAAGAGCGAGTTGGTAGGGTCGTAATTGTCTACAATCATTGCTCCCGTCAGGTCTCTCAATTGTGTTTCGGCATAATATCTGTTGAGGTTGATACTCATTGCCAATAATGTCGGCTCGTAGCGTAAGGCAAACTCTTTGAGTAGTTTAAGTTTTACCTTTTTGCTATCTTTAAATGGCTCCCACCCTCTTGGCGAGGTGCTGTAGTTGTAGTTGAATTGTGCAATATAGCTCTTTGCAAAATCTCGGTCTGTTTCCGGATCAAGGAGTTGATTCTTTGTATATGCAAATGAAGCGGAGAAGTTCGATGGGTCCCAAATCTTTGGTGTCTTGCTCTTGATGTCCACTTTCATATTTGTGACGTTGAAGCTCTCGGTGATGTTTTTGGTCATAGACATATCGAGGAGTGAATCCCTATCCGAAATTTTGTCGAGTGTCATCAATGCATCGCTCAACAGAATGTCTTCATCGAGCGGGTTGTATTTAGGTTTCGAATTTTCCAATCCGTAGCTGTAATATACCGGTATTCTCACTGCCGCTTTTTCCGGGAAAAATCTTCCGAAGTCGAATTGTGCGGAGATGTTGAATTGTCCTAAGTTGTCGAGTCGGCGTTGCTGTAGCGACTCCTCTATGCCGCCGAAACCGGCTGTTTCATAGCGTCCTGCAATATTTATCGCTCCCACGTCGGATAGGTTTACCGCCATATTCGCCATTGCTCCCCATCCGCTCGATTCGTCGAATTCACTGAGGCGTAACTCGTTGACCCACACCTCTACGTTCTTGCTCTCGCGGGCTTGATTTCGCACACCTATCATTATGGTGCGTATTTCTCCTAAATTCGGGTTTCCTACTACGGTAATCTTGTTCTTCTTGTTCGTCTCGTCATATTCGTAATATGGCACGCTCATCGATTCGCCGGTGTTGCGTATGCGTTTGTTTCTGTTGTTCTTCGCGTTGGTTAGGTTCTCAAGGTCGAAGTCAAACATATTCTCTTCCGGCCACACTTGTGCTCTCTCTGCCGATGTGTAATGTCCTGCAGGTGTGAGTTTTAATGGTATCTCGTACTCGTAGTAGTTCATCGTATGGTCGCTACCTATTCGCATAAATACCGTGGTTTCGTAATCTCTCAGGTCGCTGTCGTCGCCAATTATCTGCTCGGCGTGTACAAACATCTGTATGTGCTTATACATACGCATGTCGTAAGTGATGTTCTTATACACCGCTCTTGCATCACTCGGTGCAAGGTTGAGCACTTTCATCAGCAATGCCTGCTCGTTTTGCTGTGTAATCTGTGTTTGGTTCGGGTCGGTTTGTCGCGTTACTCCCGGTGGTAATACGTAGTTTACAGGCTCTTTATTGGAGTTCTCTTCGATATTTACCGACGATACGTCGATAGATGCCGTTGTTGTCGGAGTAATATCTATCGGGAATAAATCTTTTTTGTATCCGCGCCAATCGCCTCTCACGAGTTCAAGGGTACCGAATCTCAAGTGCATGGTCTCTTTAAAGCCGGTCATGAATATCCTCATAAAGCGGATGCTCTTGAAGTCTCTTATCGCTCCCACTCTCTTTTCATAATCTCTTATCGGTATCTTAAAGAGGTACCAATCCACTTCACTGGTCTGCCCGTTTGCCAATGTCACCGAGGTGCGTACTTTATCTACGATATTGTTTTTACCGGGCTCCATATCCTCGTGGCGAATAGATACTTTATATTGGAAGTATTTCTCGTATTCGTTCAGGGTGTTGTCTTTGTTAATATCTTCTGCATCAGGTACTGTAGTGGCGGATGTAGAGTAGTTCTCTTCACTCATGTCCGATGCCGGCGAGTTGCCTTCGGTGTTGTTATATCTCTTGTAGCGCTCTAAAATTCCCATCTCTTCATTGTCGTAATCGCTACCTCTGTAGTGGTGATAATTATCACTTGCGGGGTCGTTTAGCGCGGAGAATGGGTCGCTCTCCAATGCTTGTATTGCTGCCGGTGTAAGGATGTTTCGTAGCTGATTTACAAAGTTGTAATAGGTGTAGAATTTCTTTTCACTCTCTGTAGGGAGTCCGTTGAGACCGACGTCCTGATTTTGTCGGCTCTCAAGCGATCCGTCAAAAGCGAGTACTGTGGACTGCTGTTTCGGAACTCTACCCCATACCGTGGTCTCTGTCAGTGTCGTATCGCCGTTTGCCGGCATTCCGTTTTCAAAGAATTTCTTTCCGTCACGAAGCACATCCTCACTCACGTCTCCGAAGTTGATATAAAGGTCACCTCCCGTGTGGTGGTTGAGTGTGTCGTAAACGAATGGGTCCATCATCCAAAATTCAAGATACTCGATATTGGCTACTTCAAAATCGGTAGTCTCTAATTTACGCATCATTCCTCCCCACCGTTTTTCGGGATTAAGGAGGTTTCCGGTATTAGGGTCAACGTTCAAATCCAGGTTGTATGGTCCGCGTTCATTTGGGTAAAAACTGAGGTTGAGGGTGCTGAGGTATGCCGACTCGCCAAGTATTTGGTCGCGATTTGGGAATAACTCTTGCTCGCGTACCTCTCGAGTGAGGTGACTGCTCCATGCGTTTTTATCTCTTCGCAAATGGTTCGGCATCTGACTGCCATCTCTGTTGAATACGGTGTTATCTATTGAGTACCAGTTGAATACCGCTCTGTTGTACCCGTATTGGATGTTGTTGACGAGACTTGCTTCCGGGAATAATGCTCCTGCCGATGGGTCGTATGGTGTGGATGCTAAATGCCAATAATAAGGATATCTGAGGTCGATAGTGGTCTCTGCACTCTCAAAATCATCAAGATAAGCATAGCCGGGGTTGTTTCTTATCTTTCTATGCCCCGGTATCATTTGTGCAAATTCCGCATTGATGGCTATATTTGATGGGGCGGTGGCGTTGATGCCGGGTATGGCGTCTATCGCTTTTGTCAGCCATGGTGCATCATTGCGGTACGATGCGTTCATGCCCCATAATGTATTGGCAATAGGTTCGCTACCCATCTGAGTTTTCGTTACTAAAGGCATCTCGCTCAAGTGCATAACGGTGGCTCCTACCGAGAGGTCTTTTGTGAATGCGTATTCCAAATGCGTTCCTACAAGGGTCTTTCTCTGTAAATTAAACATGCTCTGACTCTCGAGTTGTACGTCGATATTGTTTCCCGAGGCGAGTATCGACTGGTTGAGGATGGTCACCGTTCCCATCGTGTAGTCCACCGTGTAGTCTACATTCTCCATAAGGGTCTGACCACCGGCAGTTACCACTACCGATCCCCTCGGTACGTTCATGGCATTGAGGCGGATAACGTTGCCGCTGCTGGCTTGATATTCTCCGGCAATGCGGAATTTATTCTTCTCCGTCATCTCCTGCGCCGCTATTTTTGTGCTGTCGTAGAGGGCGTCATAGCAGTATTTGTCGGCCAATGCTTCGTTGTTGAGCATCTTACGCAGGTGCGATCCGAATGGTTCCACTACAGGGAAGATGAGTCGTCCCGATGAAGAATAGATGGTGTAATTCTCTACAAAATCAAATTTTCCGTCAGGCGACTGCTCGTTTCTCGAATCCAATCTATCGAGGTTCATCACCCTGATAAGGAGCTGATTTTTAATAGCCCCCTCATTGATGTAGTTCACATATACACCGCTCGAGTCGTTCTTATATTGAATGTTTAATTTGAATTTCTCACTCTGAATCTGATTGCCTCCAAGATAATAGATGTTCTTCATCATAAGATCCCATAATGCTGTTTGAGGCGATGTGGCAGTACCTTTCAGAAGTTTAAGAATCAATGCATTAGGTGCGTTAATACCGTCGGTTGAGAATTCTCCCACTTGATAGGTCTTTCCGTTGTAAGTATATTCGTATGCCACGGCAAGTACTTCGTCGCTGTTCAGCGCTGTGCGGAGTGAGATGTATCCGAGTTGTGAGTTGAGGGTATATTCGCTCGCTTCCAAACGGCGGGCACTCTCAATCTTTTCGTAGTCCTCTCCTCCTAAAATGCCGTAAGCGTTGTAAGCATTGTCGAGAATGGAGTTGCAACTCTGTATATCTCTGATGCCAAGGTCTTTAACCTCATCGTAGAGGTTGTTGCTGCTGTTGTCGGGCTGAACGGTGGTGAGTGGATTCCAGTGATTGTTGTCAATGCGGTATTGCTCACCTAAGTCCATGAAGGCTATAATGTTACGTGCTTGGTCGAAATTGCCCCTTTTGTTGGTAACCCACACTTCGCAGCGGGTTATCGTTATTCCCGATGTGATATATGGCAATTTCTGCATGTTTTTGTCGTAATTGTCGCGGAAGAAGTGTGCGAGGAAGAAGTGGCGGTTCTCGTCGTAATTGTCAATATCTACCTCAAAATCCATCAGTTGAGCACCGCCTTGCGAATTTACATGTTGAGTTTCACTTTGTTGCTGCGATACTACTGCCACGATATTCAATTTGCCGAATTGAAGTTCCGTTTTCAATCCGAAGAGTGCGCTGCTTCCTTTAATAAGTGTGGAATTGAGGGGGAGACTGACGTTACCTACATCTATCGATTTTATTATCTCGTCTTCATTGCCGTTGTAGTTGAGTTTCAGCAATTGTTGGTCGAAATCAAAGGTCGCTTCGGTGTTGTAGTTCATCGTAAAGCCTATTTTCTCACCTACTTTGGCGTTTACATTGAGTTGTATTTTTTCGTTGAAATCCGGAACGGTGGTCTTTCTAAGTCGCTCCGCTAAAGAGTAGTTCTGTATGTTGTTGTGCTTGATACCGAAAGAGAGTTCGGCACTACCTTGTGTTTTTACTTGTACGCCACCGGGACCGAATAGTTTTTCTGCGGGACCGAGTGAGAATTTCATGTCGGTGATGTTGAATTTGCTTTCGTAGTTACTCAAAGCATCAGCGTTTTTCTCGTCCCAATATCGAGCCATCTGCTCTTTTAGGGTACGCTGTTTATATTCGTCGGGGGTAAGTACGAGTGGAGTGGCTATATCTATGTCACCTATCTTGGTGCGTATGATATAGTTGCCGGTTGAAAAATCATATTCTACTTCCGTCTTGATGTTATTCGGATCTTTTAAGTCGAGGGGATATTTCTCTTTCTCTCCTGTGATAGGGTCGGGCACTGTTTTTGCCACTTTCGTAGCCGAAGCGGGAGCGGGAACGGCATCCTCTTCCTGACCTTTTTGCGCATCGAGCATCGCTTGGTTTACCGGCGGCATATCGTCAGCCACGGTCTCACCCTGTCCCTCTTTTTTATTGCTCTGATTATTATCTTTGTTATTGTCGTCGTTATCTTTGTTGCTATTATCGATATTGTCGTTCTTGTAATTATCTTCGTTATTGTCGTTATCTTTGTTGTCTTTGTTGCTAATACGGATATTATTATCGTTGTAATTATCTATATCGTCGTTGCTATACCCCGTGTTTGAGGCGGATAGTTTTTTGTCATTTGGGTCAGCACCCCCTTCGCCACCATATAGGGGGGACTCAATATTTTCGAAAACAGCTTTCAGTCCGCTGTTTGGCGATGCAAAAAGCGAAGCCAGGCGAATACTCAGTACCGCCGTTAAAACGATGATTATGAATGTTATGGATAATCTTTTTACTTTTCCCATTTTGATAAAAAACATTCCCGTTGACGTTTCAGCTAAATCATCGACAAAGCTTTTTTGATTATCTTAGCCACTTCGAGTTGTGGCTCCTCTTTCACTATTTTATCCACGGTTTTTTGTGATGCTTGTTGTTGGAAACCGAGCATAACGAGAGCGGCAACGGCCTCATGAATTTTTTCATTGTTCGCTGCAACCTCAATAAGTGGTAAATCTCCGCCTTCATTGCTTTTGTTCACCTTGTCTTTAAGATCCACAATGATGCGTTGGGCGGACTTGAGTCCGATGCCTTTTACCGACTTAATGGCGTTCACATTTCCGGTAGAGATGGCCTCTTTCAGTTCCGCAGGTGAGAAACTCGATTGTATCATTCTTGCCGTGTTTGCTCCTATTCCGCTTACGGAAATGAGTAGCAAAAAGATGTTTCTCTCCTCCTCTTCAAAAAAGCCGTATAGTGTGTGCGCATCCTCTCTAATATTCTCGTATACGAATAGCCGAGCACTGCTAAGGTTTTGTAACTCACTGAAAGTCACCAACGAAATGTTTAGCATATAGCCCACTCCGCACGTCTCCAGCACGCAATACGTCGGCGTCAAATTCGTAATTTCTCCTTTTATATAGTCAATCATTTTAATATCTGTAATTAAACTACAAAATTACATATTTTTCTTCAATTGACAAAATGCCTCTCAATAAGCATCTGCCCCCGTTCTCTAAAAGCATATTCCCCTTATTCTATGCGTGCAATAGTCCCTTTTCTCTACAAGCATCTGCCCCTATTCTAAACAAGCATTTAATTCTTTTTTATAACGTAGGGCTGTAATAATTTATTATAATTTGGTTATTGCCTTTGCTTTATTATAATTCCGGTGACTCTAACAGCCATTCTATTATAGATTTGATTTTTATTGTTTTTTCGTTAATAATAATATTGTTCGACTCTGTGTATGAAAGTAAAAGCAAATTGTTGCACTTTAGTTTGTCTGACGATGCGATAAGTGCCGATGTTTCACGTTTGAATGTCTTGTGATTATCTATGTCATATGCTACTTGTATCAATAATACGGGTACGCTTTTGTCACACACTACAAAATCTACTTCTTTGCTATTTGACGATGTTTTATAATAGTATATATCAAAATATCTATTGGCATAACGTCTTAATAATTCGATATATACAATGTTTTCTAATTTCCATCCAATATTTTCTGTTGTTAATGAGTTTTCTCTATTACTTTGTAATCCGGGGTCTATAGTATAAGATTTTGTGTTGAAAATGCGTTCTCTACTTTTAAATGTGTATTTATTGATAATTTTTATTAGAAATGCTTGTTCGAGGTAAGATATGTATTTCATAACCGTTTTATCGGTCAAATTCATTAATTGCGATAAACTGCTGTAGTTAATCTCTTGACAATTGTTATTTATCAGGTGATGAGCAATTTTACGCAATGCTTCTATGTTGCGTATTTGAAATCTTTTTTGAATGTCTTTTCTTAAAATGGCTTCTATAAGACTGTCAATATAAATTCTTTTGTTGTTAATATTTTGTATCTCCGGAAATCCTCCGTTAGTAATGTAATCGTTAAAGGCAATTTTTATTGTTGTTATGGATTTAGTTGTTATTCCTTGTGTGTCTATTTTGTGGTATTGACAATATTCTTTAAAAGAAAAAGGATATAGTCGTATTTCGTTATATCTGCCGGTTAAGTGCGTAGCCAATTCTCCACTCAGCAGTTTTGCATTACTTCCGGTTACAAAAAGGTGCATATTCATTCTAAGCAATCTGTTCACAAATAAATACCATCCTTCTACATTTTGAATTTCGTCGAGGAAAATATATGATATGTCAGTGCCGTATATTTGATATATGCAAGATAATATGGTGTTTAAGTCTTCTGTTTGAATATTTGCTAAACGGTCATCGTCAAAATTCACATATGCGTAACGTATTTTTTTGTCATTTAGAATTTTATGACAAAGAGTGGATTTACCACTACGTCTTACACCTATTACAACTTGTGCTAAAGAACTGTCGAATTCAAATAATGATTCTTCTTTTCGTGATATTAATTTGCGCTTTTTCAGTATTTCTACCTCTTCTTTTTGCTCTGTTAAAACCTGTAATATTATCTTTTCGTTAGTCATAAATTATATTCTTGTTTCGTTTTCGAGTGCAAAGATAATTAAAATTCAGATTATGACCAAATTAAATAGTGCGAATTCCGAAATTTTTACGTTTTTAGCCTTGCGAATTCCGAAATTATTGCGTTTTTGAGTTCGTGAATTCCGAAATTATTCGATTTTTAGCCTTGCGAATTCCGAAATTTTTACGTTTTTAGCCTCGTGAATTCCGAAATTATTCGATTTTTAGCCTCACGAATTCCGAAATTATTCGATTTTTAGCTTTGCGAATTCCGAAATTTTTACGTTTTTGAGCTCGTGAATTCCGAAATTATTCGATTTTTAGCCTTGCGAATTCCGAAATTTTTACGTTTTTGAGCTCGCGAAATCACGTTAAATGAATGTCGATATATCCCAATAAATAGAATTTTCCAAATAACTAATTCATGCAATATCAAAAAATCATTTTTTATGTCTGTTTTTAAGAAAAGGGAACCATTGTTTAAGTGGTACGTCATATCCTGTGCCTCTCATATAATTATATGTGGCAAGATTTAACCCCTCGCTCCATTGCTCCCAATCTATTCCAAGCGGATCGATAAAAGGTATCTCATTGTTAGCGAAAGGATTATCTTTTTGTTCTACGGCTTTGGCATTAACACTCTCGGGATTTTTACCGGAACTGCTATGGCATGTCATCGCGTATCGATGCCAGAATGCACTCTGAATCATTTGATTTGCAAATAAATCTCTTACCCTGCCAAGAGAATCGAAGAGTTCGCTTACTGTTTGACTCGGGAATCCATACATCAAATAGGTGTGTACCATGATGTTATTACTGTTCAGATTTCTGATGCACTCGGTGGCACTCTCTATGGTTACGCCTTTATTAATCAGTTTTAGTACTCTGGGCGATGCAACCTCAAGACCTCCGCTTACCGCAATGCATCCCGATGTGGCAAGTAGTCGACATAATTCCGGTGTGAAAGTGCGGTCGAAACGAATGTTGGTCCAGTAACTCACTGTAAGTTTACGTTTTATAATCTCTTCCGCCAATTGTTTCAATAGTGCGGGAGGTGCTGCTTCGTCAACGAAATGGAAACCGTTTTCCCCCGTTTCCGCAATCATCGCCTCCATACGGTCTACGATAATGCCGATGTCGCAACGCTCGAAACGACGGATGTAGTCGAGAGTGGTGTCGCAAAAGGCACATTTTGCCCAGTAGCAACCGTGCGCAAGCATCATCTTGTTCCATTTTCCATCACTCCAAAGACGATGCATCGGATTGGTACTATCAGTGAAATTCAGGTACTTATCCATCGGTAAGCCCGCTGTAGTGGGTGCCGGAAGCTCCCCGAAAGGGATATTCTCTTTACTATCCATATTGCAAAAAATCACCCTCGTCTTTTGCTCACTATCAGCCCCCGCAGTGGCAGTCCGCACGAGTTCTCCGTCCGTCACAATCCTCAATACCGGTAGCTCCCCATCATC
>JAEDFN010000030.1 GCA_016292775.1 Paludibacteraceae bacterium | reverse complement strand
AAGTGGGCAGTGATGGATTCGAACCACCGAAGTCGAAAGACAGCTGAGTTACAGTCAGCCCCATTTGGCCACTCTGGTAACTGCCCTTTGTTTCCCTTTTGCGACTGCAAAGTTACAACAATTATTTTATTCCACCAAATCTTTTTATCATTTTTATTGCTGTAATCGCTCCTTCTATGCCTTTGTTACCTAAACAACCTCCTGCTCGGTCTATTGCTTGCTGCTTGGTATTGGTAGTTAATACGCTGAAAATTACGGGTATATCTCCCTTTAAGTTAAGCTCGGTTATTCCTTGTGTCACCCCTTCACATACGTATGTAAAGTGTGGTGTGTCGCCTTGAATAACGCATCCGATTGCTATTATTGCGTCAAATTTTTGTGTTTTTGCAAGCTTTGATGCCGCGTATGTGAGTTCAAATGCTCCCGGAACATGAAAAATTTCTACGTTTTTTTCTCGAATTCCATTCTCTATTAATGCATCGTATGCTCCATCACGTAGTGCATAGGTTATGTCACTATTCCAATCTGCTGCTATTATAGCTATTCTTGTATCTATTAATTCCTCTTTTTTTGGTAAATCTTCCGGGTTGTATTCCGATAAATTGTGATATTTTGTTGCCATAATTCTTGACGTTTTATAAAAATAGCCGTTACTTTTACATGGTAACGGCTATTATTTCTGTTAACAATGTATTACTTATTTTTTAGAACGACAATGTTCTATCTTTTTGTCTATTTCAGATGCGTATGAAGAGTTGAAATATTTGTCTTTTATCATTTGATAGCACTCTTCCGCTTTTGCATAATTGCCCAATTTTTCGTAGCATATACCGGCTTTGTTTAAAGCACGTGGTGCTGTAAGGTCATTTTCTTGTTTGGCTGCTTTTTCAAAATATTTGATAGCGTTGTTTAAATCATCTAATTGTACGTAGCAGTCTCCGATAATTGTGTAATTGGCAGGCGTGATATTCACCGATTCTTTGTCGAATTTCTCGAAATATGTACATGCTGTTTGGTAATCCTTCATATTGTAATAGCATATTCCTGCGTAGATATTGGCAAGATCAGCTGTTTTTGTCATGCCATATTCATCAATAATATCCAGCAAACCTTCGTTCAATCCGTCGCCGTTAAGAGCAAGATTAAAGGAGTCTTGTTCTATATAATAAATGCAATTTGATAATTTTGTTGCTGCATCAGTATTTCTAGGGATAATGTATTGTGTTCTGAAAAGCACTATTCCTATTGCTACAACTAATACAACTGACATACAAATAATAATTTGTTTCTTGTACTTCTCAAGGAATTGTTCGCCTGTAGAAACTGCTTTTTCTACATTTTCCAATCCGTCGGTTTCTTCGATGTTTTGTTTCTTTTTTGACATAATAATATATGTGTATTGTTAGTTATTTATTTTCAATTTACGAGTTGCAAATTTACTATTTTTTTTTCATATAGGAGTGCTTTTGGCTACCTTTTTTTGATATAATAAAGGTGAAATTCATTTTGCATGAATCTCACCTTTATAATAATGTTTGCTAAAGTGTTTTATTTCATTAGTTTATACATCTCTTCTCCCAATAATTTTATGCCTTTTTCTATTGTTTCAGGGTTTGTATTTGAGAAGGAGAGTCGTATATGGTGGTTGTTTTTGTAGTCGGCACTGAAAGCAATACCTTTAACAAATACCACTCCGCGTTCTGAACATTCGTCAAAGAGTTTGTCGATGTCTATGCACTCAGGTATTCTTGCCCAAAGGAAGAAGCCGCCTTTTGGAGTTACGAAAGTTATCTCTTCAGGGCAGTATTTCTTGATGCACTCTACCATTTTGTCGCGACGTGCTTTATATGTGTTGCGGAGCATCTCTACATATCTGTCGAGTCGACCTGATTTCCAGAATTCGTATGCTAACATCTGTGAGAATTGTGGTGTACAAGCGTCCATTGATTGTTTTGCAATTTCGGCTACTTCAAACATCTCTTTTGGTAATACCATCCATCCGATACGAAGTCCCGGTCCGAATATTTTTGAGAATGAACTGCAATAGATGATTTGTTGTTCATTTTTTGCATATGTCTTCATCGGAACGATGTCTTCTTGTGTGTCGTTATCATAGTATAAGCGTCCGTATGCGTCGTCTTCAAGAATCATTACATCCGGATGTTTTGACATTACTTCCAAGAATTCCATGCGGCGTTGGCGGCTGTATGTCAATCCTGCAGGGTTGTGGAATGTTGGGGTTGTGTAGATGAATTTCGGATTTTTCTCTAATGCTTTTTCAAGTTCGGAGATGATAATTCCTTCAGAGTCCATCTTTACGCCTACAAGTTGAGCGTGATAAGAGCAGAATGCTCCGGCAGATCCACAGAATACAGGGTCTTCTGTCAATACTACGTCGTTCTCGTCGATTAATAGTTTTGATACAATGTTCATTACTTGGGTAGATCCTGTTGTGATGATGATGCGGTTTTTTGTCATGTCAAAACCTTTTTTGCTCATCTCTTCCGTAAGAAGGTCTACCAATACGGGAAGTCCGTCTGTAGGTCCGTACTGCAAAGCAGTATCCATGGCTTTTCTTGGCATGTTTGCTACCATCTCGCGTATGTCGTCAACAGGGAATAATTCTTCTCCCGGCATACCTCCGGCAAAAGAGATGACGTTTGGATTTACTACCGCTTTCATCATTGAGCGGATTGGTGATGGTCTGAATGCACTTACATTTTTTGAATAACGCATAATTATTAGATTTAAGATTTGTATATTTTTATTTTTTCGATTCTTTTAAGGATACTGTAAGGTTGAAAATCGGATGCTCGGGAGTACTGTCTTTATCAGTGTTGAAATATCCGGTTTTAAGGAATTGAAATTTATCTCCCGGTTTGGCATTGGCAACAAAGGTTTCTACACGAGCTTGTGGCACAACTGTTAAAGAGTTTGGATTGAGTAAATCTCTAAAATCACCCTCTTCTGCAGATGGATTTTCGCAAACGAATAGTCTGTCGTATAGTCGTAATTCTGCCTCTTTACTATTATCCACGTCAATCCAATTTATTGTACTTTTTACCTTTTTATTTCCACCTTCCGTGCCGGATTTTGTGTTCGGGTCGTAAGTGGCATGTACTGTGGTTATGTTGCCGTTAGCATCTTTTTCACATCCTGTTGCTTGAATGATATATGCGCTTTTTAGGCGTACTTCTCTGCCACCGGGGCTTAGTCGATAAAAGTTTTTGTCAGCTTCTTCTCTAAAGTCGCCACGCTCAATATATATCTCCCTGCCAAAAGGTATCTCTCTTACTCCCGCTTCCGGATTGTCCGGATTATTGTCGGTTGTCAATATCTCTTTTTTGCCTTCCGGATAGTTGTCGATTATCAATTTTATCGGGTCGAGAATAGTGCATACTCTTGTTGCTCTTGGTTTTAAATCTTCTCTCGCTGCCGATTCAAGTAGAGAAATGTCGTTTAATGCTTCGTATTTTGTGTATCCGATTTTGTCGATAAATGCTTTTATACTCTCAGGTGTATATCCTCTACGACGAAGGCCGCATATAGTAGGCATACGAGGGTCGTCCCATCCGGATACCAAGCCCTCTTTTACTAATTGTAAAAGTTTACGTTTACTCATCACCGTATATGTCAGGTTCAGTCTGTTGAACTCTCTCTGTTTCGGACGGTAGTCTGCCCCTGCAAATTGATCGAGATAATAATCGTATAAAGGACGGTGTACCACAAATTCCAATGTGCATAACGAGTGTGTTACTCCTTCGAAATAATCACTCTGTCCATGGGCGAAATCATACATTGGGTATACTTTCCATGTAGTACCCGTTTTGTGGTGTGGATGTGATGTTATTATACGATACATAATAGGGTCACGGAAGTGCATATTGCTGTTTGCCATGTCAATTTTTGCTCGAAGCACCATGCTTCCATCCGGAAATTCTCCCTTGTTCATGCGAATGAAGAGGTCTAAATTTTCCTCTATAGGGCGGTTTCTGTACGGACTCTCAACTCCGGGGGTGGTAGGAGTGCCCTTTTGCTTTGCTATCTCTTCCGAACTTTGCTCATCTACATAAGCTTTGCCATCTTTTATAAATTGTATCGCCAAATCGTATAATTGTTGGAAATAGTCGGAAGCATAATAGATGTTTGCCCATTTAAAACCAAGCCATTGAATGTCTTCTTTAATGGAATCTACATATTCTACATCTTCCTTTACAGGGTTGGTATCGTCAAAACGTAAATTACAAATACCGTTGTAACGCTCTGCAATACCGAAATCCATGCAAATGGCTTTGGCGTGACCGATATGTAGATAGCCATTTGGCTCCGGTGGAAATCTGGTTTGGATTCTGCCCCCGTTTAACCCCTCTTTAAGGTCGTTCTCTACTATCTGTTCAATGAAATTCAGCGAACGCTTTTCGCCATTTTCTGTTTCGTTTATTTCCATTTTTATCTATATTATTAAGTGAAAGATAACATTGTTCGTATAATATAATAATGTAATTATACGATTATATTGTAATTAGGGTATAATGCACCGCTAATTTTTGTTCGATGCAAATATACATATTATTGTTGATATTAAGGCATTAAATCGTCATATATTTTGCTTTGAAAAAATTTTTTAAAAAAATCATGAAAATAATTTGGTGATTAAAAATTTTGTTGTACCTTTGCATCCGCAAATGAGGGTTAGGGCAGAGGCTCTGATTTCGGAGATACATAAGTTTCTTTTGTAGCTACCGATAGTTTGCTTCTTGCGAAAATAGCTCAGTTGGTAGAGCACAACCTTGCCAAGGTTGGGGTCGCGGGTTCGAGTCCCGTTTTTCGCTCAAAAATTTTATTTGTGCTTAACTAATGTGTCAAGCGTTGGCCCAAATGGCGGAATTGGTAGACGCGCTAGTTTCAGGGACTAGTAACCGCAAGGTTGTGCAGGTTCGAGCCCTGTTTTGGGCACAATAAATTCTCTCGCGCAGGTGGTGAAATTGGTATACACGCTACTTTGAGGGGGTAGTGGTCGCAAGGCCGTGTGAGTTCGAGTCTCATTCTGCGCACTTCTTGAGTTCTGTAGTCGTTACAGAACTCTTTTTTTTTATAATATCCTATAATATCCTATTTAATTCTCCAAGTTTCATCTTTTTCCTCTACTATTTTATATCCTATAAATTTTTTTTATTAATCCATATTGTGGGTTTTGTAGTTAGCAAAAAAAATTGTAATTTTGCTTGATTAAAAATGCATTATGTTTTTTAGAGATATTATAGGTCAAAATCCTCTGCAACAGCGTATTCGCTCGATGATAGATAGTGGTAAAGTGCCTCATGCTTTGCTGTTTCATGGTCCGGAAGGAGTTGGTAAACTCCCTCTCGCCCTCGCTACAGCTCAATATCTGTGTTGTACTGATAGGCATGATGGTGACGCCTGCGGTAAATGCCCTTCTTGTATGTTGTTTAAAAACTTTACTCATCCGGATATCCATTTCGCCTTTCCGATATCAAAAAGTAAAGAGGCGGGTGTTGAACTCTGTTCCGATGTCATCGATTCGTTTAAAAATACTATCCTCTCTAACCCATATATCTCTATTAACGAGTGGATGTCAATATGCTCTCAATCAAAAATGGGCACAATATATACCTCTGAAGCTGAAGATATTATACGTAAATTTCAGTTTAAACCTTATTGCGGCGGTTATAAAATATTGATAATGTGGTTGCCCGAAAAAATGCAAACATCGTGTGCAAATAGTTTGCTTAAACTTGTGGAAGAGCCTGCCCCTAATACTCTCTTCCTCTTCGTTTCTAATGATATTGAAAGCGTACTTGGCACTATAGTGAGTCGTTGTCAACCTATCGAAGTGCCCCCTATCGATAACGAATCTCTTAGAAATTGGGCCCTGAGTTTGAATAAATTCCCTGAAAATGAGGTGGATTTCCTCGTTAAAAACGCAGGCGGTAGCGTTACTTTTTTTAACGATTCTATAGAAAATAACCAAAATAAGGTAATTTTTGAGTATTTCCAATCGTTCATGCGCCTCGCTTGGTCGCTCGATGTAGAAAAAATCAGAGATTTCCTCGACGAAATACAAAAAGAAAGCCGCGAAACTCACCTCCTTTTCTTTAGAAATTCTCAACGCTTACTACGCGAAAATTTTATTTTATTGTTAAACGAGCCCGACCTCTCTTATATGAGCGAAGATGAAGCTGATTTTGCTTCCAAATTCTCTAAATTTATCCACGAACGAAATGTTGTGGAGATGATGGAGGCCTTTGAACTCGCTGAGGCTCAGGTTCAACAAAATGTAAACGTGCGTATAATCTTGTTTCACCTCTTTTTCTTGTTTTATAAACTCCTTCATAAAAGCAGGATTGTACAATAATTAAATGTATTATGGATAAAATAACTCTTAATAATGGAGCTTCAAACCCCGGAGTAGCCGGATTTAAAGGAAATACAAATCAACAATTGCCGGTGGTGGACTGGCTCGCAGATTTGCCTGAAACACAAAAAGATACTGACCTTGTCGAGGTCCAATTCAAAAATACTCGCAAAGGATATTTCTTAAATAGTAACCATATCTCTATCGAAAAAGGCGATATGGTGGCTGTTGAAGCAAATCCCGGTCACGATATCGGAGTCGTTACACTTATGGGGCGACTCGTGCTCAGCCAAATAAAGAAAAATCATATCAATATGGAGCGTTATGAAGTACGCAGAGTTTACCGTAAAGTAAAACCTGTTGATATGGAGAAATACAACGAAGCTAAAGCCCGTGAACACGACACCATGATTCGCGCTCGCCAAATTGCTAACGATATGAAACTTAATATGAAAATCGGTGACGTCGAATTTCAAGGCGATGGTAGTAAGGCTATCTTCTATTATATCGCCGACGATAGGGTGGATTTCCGCCAATTGATTAAAGTCTTTGCTGAGGAGTTCAGAGTGCGTATCGAAATGAAACAAATTGGTGCCCGCCAAGAAGCCGGTAGAATTGGTGGTATTGGCCCTTGTGGTAGAGAACTTTGCTGTACTACTTGGATGAGTAATTTCGTGAGTGTTTCTACTATGGCCGCTCGTTATCAAGACCTTAGCACTAACCCTTTGAAACTCGCAGGTCAATGTGCCAAAATCAAATGTTGCGTCAATTTCGAAGCTCCTATGTACATTGAAGCTCAAGCCGATTTCCCTGCAAAAGAGGTTACTCTCGAAACTAAAGATGCTACTTACTATTTCTTTAAAGCTGACGTGTTTAAACGTTTGATAACGTATAGTAGTGACCAAAATATTCCGGCAAACTTGCAAACTATTTCCGTAGAACGTGCCAAAGAAATTATCGCTATCAATAAAGCCGGAGAAAAGGTGGATTCACTAATCAAATCTTCTCAAGAAGAGGTGGTTAATAATGATTACCAAAATGTGGTGGGCCAAGATAGTCTTACTCGTTTCGATAAATCTAAAAATCAAAAACGTAAGGAAAAACGTAAAGAAAATAGATTGAAAACTGATAATGAGGCTTCCCAAAAACAAAATAATCGTGATAAAGTCAATAACTCTCAAAATAAAAATACCCAAAATACTGTCAATAATCAAACGGAGCTGACCGCGAACTCTGAATCCGCAAATCAAAATAATCAGAATAACCAAAATAATCAGAATAATCAGAATAGTCAAAATAATCAGAGCAGTCAGAATAATGCCCAAAATTCTCTGCCTATTTCTGCCACTGACAATTCTGCTGTAGAAGAAAAATCTGCTGTTAATAAAGATAATACTTCAGAAATATCTGACAATAAAGCCGGCGATAAAGGCAGAAATAAAAACGATAAAAATAATCATTACCATAAACGCCATAAATATCATGGTAAAAATAATCGACAAAATAATAATGAGAAGGGTGAATAATATTTTGTTCAAGGTAGCATTCATACTATTTATTATTATGTTTTGCTCCTCTTGTACCGAAAAAAATGTAGTTTTTAACGACTCTTATCCTCTCTCTAATTACGAGTGGAATAAGAATAATTGCGTTGATTTTTCTGTCGATATACAGGATACTGCTACCTACTATCGCCTTGGAATTTTGGTGCGAAACGAGGGTAATTATCAATATAGTAACCTTTGGCTTTTTGTCGATTGCCTCACTCCCGATTCTATCGTTGTTACCGATACTGTGCAGTTTTTCCTATGTGATGATTATGGTAAATGGATAGGAAAAAGTAGTATCGGTTCTTTATATACTACTACTTTTCTCTATCAAGATAGTGTAAAGTATTCTATGCCCGGCTCTTATAAGTACTCTATCTCTCAGGCAATGAGGCATGATATCCTTTATGGTATCGCTAATATTGGTCTGAAAGTGGTTTCTATTACGGAATAACAGAATAATTGTTATGGGAAAAAATAAACTGAAGAAGTTTGCCGATATGGAGCAGTTGCCGAACGTATTCCAACTCTCTTATAACGATATAATGCAAAATGGAACCCGTTTTTTGTTGAAAGGATGCTGGGGTGAGAAATTTTTTGGAAATAATAATCCTATAGTTCTTGAATTGGGATGCGGTAAGGGTGAATATGCCGTGGAATTGGCTCGCAGATTCCCCGAAAAAAATTTTATCGGTGTAGATATAAAAGGTGCCAGAATGTGGACCGGAGCTATGATAGCTAACCAAGAGGGTCTTAATAACTGTGCTTTTATCCGTACCGGGATTAATGTTATCGACCATTTTTTTGATAAAAATGAAGTGAGTGAAATATGGATTACTTTTGCCGACCCTCAAATGAAAAAGGTTAATAAACGCCTCACTTCTACTTACTTCTTGTCTATTTATAAGCGTATCCTTGCCCCTAACGGAGTTATTCATCTTAAAACGGATAGTAACTTCCTCTTTACTTATACATCTTTTGTGGCGGATGTCAACAAGTTTACTATAAATAAAAAATGTGATGATATTTATGCCGATGATAATCGCGATGATGTGCTGAATATCAAAACGTATTATGAGCGACAATGGCTCTCTCGCGGAATTACTATAAAGTATTTGCAGTTTTTGTTGTCCGACTCAGATTCTTTTATCGAGCCTGAAGTGGAAATAGAATTTGATGATTACAGAAGTTTCGGACGTCAAAAAAGGTCGGAACTCGATATGGGCTATTGATCTTAAATTTCGGTTTCTCTTTTGTTTTTAACAAAAATGCAGTTCGGAACTCGATATGGGGGCTGTTAATCGTTTTCCCCTTTTTTTATCTCTTTTAGTGCTCTGCTTATCAAATTGCTCTCAAATCCTCTCGACGAGCAGAATCTGTATATTTTTGCCTCTTCGTTGATATCAAGTTCCGGGGCGGTAGTTTTCAAATCTTTTATTTTGGATACTATTATATTTTTTAAATTTGAATAGTATTCTTCTTCGTCAATCTCTTCTAAGGCTCTCTGTATCACTGATGATGCTATTCGCTTGCCACTGAGTTGGTAACTGATTTTTATCCTTCCCCATTTGTCGAATCGGTATTTGTCTTTTGTATATGCAATAGCATATCTCTGCTCGTTCAGGTAGTTCTCTTCCTGTAGATATTCAATAATAGATTCAATATCATTGTTGTCAGCACCGCTCTTTTTCAGATTTTCCCTAACATCATAAATGCATCTCTCGCCCTTTGCACAGTATGTAGCGGCTTTATTTACATAATAGTCGTAGTCTTTATTCATCTTTTCTCACCTTTAATCATTCTGTCGTTATTACTTATATCTTTTCTTAATTCTATATTTATAAACCCGAATTTCTCTAACAATAGCTGCATCTCTTTGCCGTATTTCCGATTTATTTCAAAATATAATTTGCCTCTGCTCCTCAAGTTTCTCGCTGCGTATTCGGTAATCTTTTCGTAGAATTTCAATGGTGAATTGTCCGGTACAAAAAGTGCAAGATGGGGCTCGTAGTCGATAACGTTACTTTCTATATCTGCCGCTTCGTTATCACAGATGTAAGGCGGGTTACTCACTATAATATCGTACTGCGCGTCGGAGAAATTAAATATGTCGTCGTTTATACATTCCACTTGGCAGTTGTTTATCTTGCAATTCTCTTCGGTTAACGATATAGCCTCTTTAGATATATCCAATGCGGTTACTGTGCTGTTTTTTATCTCTTTAGATAAAGTTATTGCTATGCATCCGCTTCCACACCCTATATCAAGAATTCTTATATTACCATCGTTTGAAACGTCGTTTATTATCCAATCTGTTAACTCCTCCGTTTCCGGTCGGGGTATAAGAGCTCGTTGGTCACATTTAAATCTCCTTCCATAAAATATAGTTTCTCCTAATACGTATTGTAGCGGTTCGTTTTTTTTAAGTCTCTCTATATTTTTTCTTAATTCCTCTTCTTGTTCTTCGTTAAGTGATGGTGTGTGTACAAGTAACTCGGTGTAACTCAATCCCGTGATATTACACATCAATAATATAGCAATACTTCTTGCTTCCGAATCGCTATATTGTGGTACCAATTGTAATGTTATCTCTTTTATCATAAAAAAAAGGCGAGAGTATTCTCTCGCCTCTCTATTAATATGTTATTGAATTATTCATTAATAAGCATTGGCATTATAAGGATAAGAAGGTCTTCGTTCGGTTCGTTTTCCAAAGGAAGAATAATGCCTGAACTTTGAGGGTTCTTTAATTGTATCTTTATCTCTTTGGTACTCATGCTATTCAATATCTTGATAAGGGTAGGAGCACCAAAACCGATTTTAATATCTTCGCCTCCATATTGGCAGTTGATGCTATCATTTCCGGAGGTGTTGTAGAATAAATCTTGTGAGAAGAGGTGTATTTTGTTTGTCGTAATTTGAAGTTTTACCAATCCTGTAGTATCTCTACCGGTAAAAGAATAAACTCGTTTGATTGAGTTTAAAAGAGATGTGCGGTCTACAATTAGTTCATAAGGATTATCTTGAGGGATAATTCTTTCGTAATTAGGGAATTTGCCTTCTATTTTACGACAGATAATAGTGTGGTTGGCAAGAATAAAAGTGATATTTGTGTCATCTGCCATTATCTCTACGTCTTCTTCATCGTTAGTAAGAATAGATTTTAAGATGGAAGCCGATTTCTTTGGTAAAATAAATTGGCAATTCTCGCTATATTGATTTTCACTTTTTATTACACGAGCAAGGATATGAGCATCTGTTGCTGCAAATGTAAGTCCTTTTTCGTCAAAAGTGCAGAGGATACCTGTTAATGCAGGGCGTGAGTCTTCGTTAGAAGTGGCGAATCCGGTTTTGTTTATTCCGTTTAGCAATACGCTTGCTTTTACTGTGCATCTAAAGCTATCTTCCTTCATTGCGGGAGTTTGCGGATAGATACTTCCGTTTTGACCTATACATTTATATTCTCCTGTCTCCGTTTTTATGGATATCGACATATTCTCTGTGTTGATGTCGAAATTCAATGGTTGGTCGGTGAACTCTTTGAGCGAGTCGGTAATTGTCGTTGGAATGGCTACAGAAACTTCTCCTTCTGCATCTGCAAGAGCTATTTTTGAGCGCAGAGTAGTTTCATTATCTGTAGATGTTATTGTAAGTTGGTCGTCTTTTACTTCTAATAAGAAATTTGAAAGAATTGCTTCGTTGTTTTTACTGCTGATAATTTTTCCTGCTACAGTAGTAACATTAAAGATATCTGAACTGGATACTGTAAATTTCATAATTTCTATCTATTTAAATGTTTATAATTATGCGTCAATATTTGCTTTTGTGGCATTAGCTTCGATAAATTCACGTCTTGGACCTACGTCATCGCCCATAAGCATAGAGAATATTTGATCTGCTTCTGCAGCGTTTTCTATTGTTACTTGGCGTAAGTATCTGTTTTCCGGATTCATTGTAGTGTCCCACAATTGCTCGGCATTCATCTCTCCAAGACCTTTGTAGCGTTGCTGTTTTATGCCGTTTTTGCCATCTTCACTCTCTCTGCCATATTTTTCGATAAAGCGTAATCTGTCGTCTTCACGCCAGCAATACTCTTTAACATTTCCTTTTTGACATAAGTAGAGTGGAGGAGTGGCTATAAATACATATCCGTTTTCAATAAGCTCTTTCATATAACGGAAGAAGAATGTCAATATAAGTGTTGCAATATGAGCTCCATCCACATCGGCATCGGTCATGATAATCACCTTATGGTATCTCAATTTGCTGAGATTCAATGCTTTTGAGTCTTCTTCAGTGCCTATTGTCACTCCTAATGCCGTGTAAATATTTCGAACCTCTTCGCTTTCGAATACTCTGTGTTGCATTGCCTTTTCTACATTCAAAATCTTACCGCGAAGTGGCAAGATAGCTTGGTAGGTGCGGTCGCGTGCGCTTTTCGCAGAACCACCTGCAGAGTCTCCCTCCACAAGGAATAACTCACACATTGTTACATCCTTACTTGAGCAGTCTGCCAATTTACCGGGTAGTCCCCCTCCTGAAAGCGGAGATTTGCGGCGTACCATCTTTCTGGCATTGATTGCGGCATGCCTTGCTTGTGCTGCAAGTATTACCTTGTTTACAAGTATTTTGGCTTCATTCGGGTGCTCTTCAAGGTATATTTGAAGGGCTTCTCCTACGGCTTGGTCCACCATACCCATCACTTCCGTGTTGCCCAATTTCGTCTTTGTCTGTCCTTCAAATTGAGGCTCAGCTACTTTAACTGAAATAACGGCTGTCAAGCCCTCTCTGAAGTCATCGCCCGAAATCTCTACTTTTGCCTTTTCCAGCATCTTGCTGTCGTCGGCATATTTCTTTAATGTCCTTGTTAATGCTCTGCGGAACCCGGAGATATGTGAGCCTCCCTCTATCGTGTTGATGTTGTTTACATATGAGTGGATATTCTCCGTGTAAGAGTCGTTATACGTCATAGCCACCTCTATCGGAGTACCGTATTTGTCTGTGTTGATGTATATGACGTCGGGTATGATGCTGCTTCTGCTTTGATCGATGTATTTTACAAATTCAGGTAAGCCGTTCTCGGAATAGAAACGCTCTGTTTTTGGAGCATCCCCTTCGTTTTCTACCCTGTAATCGGTGAGCGTAAGGGCTATTCCTGAATTTAAAAATGCTAATTCTCTAAGCCTTGACGCCAATATGTCGTATTTGTATTCCGTGTCAGGAAAAATTTCAGAATCCGGCAAAAAGGTTACCGTAGTACCGGTACGGTCGGTAACACCCGCTTCACGTACGCTGTATTTCGGTATTCCTCTGCTGTATTCTTGCTCGTATATCTTGCCATTGCGATATACTTGTACGTATAGGCGTACGGATAAAGCGTTTACACAACTTACACCTACTCCGTGTAATCCTCCGGATACTTTGTACGACCCCTTGTCGAATTTTCCTCCGGCATGTAGCACTGTCAATACCACTTCAAGGGCTGATTTACCCTCTTTTTCGTGCATATCTACCGGTATGCCACGGCCGTTATCCGATACGGTTATCGATCCGTCTGCATTAATGCTTACTTCTATATTGTTGCAATAGCCGGCTAAGGCTTCATCTATAGAGTTATCTACTACTTCATATACCAAGTGGTGCAAACCTTTACTACTGGTGTCTCCAATGTACATGGATGGTCGCTTACGCACAGCTTCCAAGCCTTCCAAAACCTGAATGCTGCTCGCACTATACCCCTTGGAAGTATTATTTTTTTCTTCTTCAGACATGTAACTATGTTGATTTTAATACTTTAGGTTAAAAATATACATTTCTTCTTTAGTCTACAAATTTAATGTTTTCTTTTGAATTGACCAAATTTTTTGATGCCTTTTTTGGCGTTTTTTTGATGCTTATTTGATGCTTTCTATTTACTTTTTTATTACCTTTGCACTTTCTTTGTTTTTATTATGCTGGCAAAACTTTTTTATTCTTTTATGAAGATTGGTGCCTTCACTATCGGTGGAGGGTATGCTATGATTCCAATTATTGAAAATGAGGTTGTTAAAAAAAATAATTGGATTTCAGAAGAGGATTTTTTGGATATGGTGGTTTTAGCTCAAACCGCCCCCGGTATTCTGGCTATGAATATCTCTATCCTCGTGGGTAATAGAGTGGCAGGTAAATCAGGCGCTGCCGTGAGTGCTTTGGGCGCAGGCCTCCCTTCTTTTGTAATTATTCTTGTGTTGGCGGCTTTCTTAAATCAATTTCAAGATAATGTGTATGTTATGAAGGCTTTCCGTGCTGTGCGTCCCGCGGTTATCGCCCTTATCGCAGTGCCCGTCTTTTCTCTCGCTAAATCCGCTAAAATTTCTTGGAAAACCGTTTGGATTCCTATTGTGGTTGCTCTTTTGATTTGGCTTCTCAATTTCTCTCCTATTTGGATTATTATCACCGCTATCGCTACAGGGGTTGCTCTCCATTGTGCCGATATTTATAAGAATAAAAATAATGTTAAGGAGGATAAATGATGGTCTATTTGCAGCTGTTTTATACGTTCTTTAAAATCGGACTTTTCGGTTTTGGTGGTGGTGCCGCTATGCTGTCGTTAATACAGTTCGAAATTGTCGAAAATCATGCCTGGATTACTGCTTCCGAATTTACAAATATGGTGGCTGTCAGCCAAATTACCCCTGGCCCAATTGGCATCAACTGCGCCACTTATGCCGGGTATCTCGCTACCGGTAATGTTTTGGGTTCCGCTATTGCTACTTTTGCTCTCGTTCTCCCTTCGTTTATCATTATGATGATACTTTATAAATTAATGTCTAAATTTAAAGATAACCCTTGGGTGACGAGTGTGATGTCCGTTCTGCGTCCTGTAGTAATCGGTCTCATTGCGGCTGCGGCTTTACTCCTTATCAATAAGGAGACTTTCGGCGAAAATTATACGGATTTTACCGCTTGGTTCTTCTTTATTGCCGCTTTCGTTCTTACAAAATGGTGCAAACTGAATCCTATTTATATGATTTTGTTAGCTGCTGTTTGCGGCTTGATAATTTATTGATGATGTGATGGATAATTGGTGTGAACGTACGGAATTGATGTTTGGCGGCGATAATCTCAATGCTCTTAATGCTGCCAATGTTCTCGTTGTCGGAGTTGGTGGTGTCGGTGCTTTTGCCGCCGAAATGCTGGTGCGAGCAGGTGTCGGAAATATCACTATCGTCGATGCCGATACTGTGTCCCTTTCTAATTGTAATCGACAATTGGTGGCTCTACATTCTACTGTCGGAAAACCGAAGGTGGATGTGCTTGCCGAAAGATTATTGGATATTAATCCGAATCTTAATATCCATAAAATCAAGGAATTTGTTCGTGATGAATTTACCGTAAATCTTCTCGCACAAAATAATTTTTCTTTTATTGTAGATGCTATAGATACCCTCGCTCCAAAAGTTTTCTTGCTTGCCGAGGCTGTGAAACGTGGTATCCCTATCGTGAGTAGTATGGGTAGTGGTGGAAAACTAAATCCTACTTTGGTGAAAATTGATGATATATCTAAATCCGATTATTGTAAACTCGCCCGTATGGTGCGTAAACGCCTTCATCGTCTCGGTATCCGTAAGGGTATTACTGTGGTTTATTCCCCGGAAGTGGTGCCCGAAGAGAGAATTATTGAAACCGAAGGTGAACAAAATAAAAAGTCTAATGTTGGTACCGTAAGTTATATGCCGGCAATATTCGGTTGCTATATCGCCGCTTATATCATTCGTCGTATTACTAATACATTGTAATTTATGGTTGATGTAAAAAATGTAGTAAAGAAATTCGATTCTTTAGAGGTGTTAAAAGGGGTGGATTTGCATGTCAATCCACAAGAAATTGTTAGTATTATGGGTCCCAGTGGGGCAGGAAAAACCACTCTTTTACAGATTATCGGCACTTTAGACCGACCTACTTCGGGTAGTGTCGTAGTCAATGGTGTCGATGTCCTCTCGCTTAATGAAAAAAAATTGTCCGCTTTCAGAAATAGTGAAATCGGTTTCGTATTCCAATTTCATCAACTATTGCCCGAATTTTCCGCTGTGGAAAATATTATGATGCCTGCCCTTATTGCTGATAATAATTTCAAAAAAGCCAAAAAACATGCCATGGAATTACTCGAGTATTTGGGCCTTGAAAATAGGGCTAATCATAAACCTTCCGAATTGTCCGGCGGTGAAAAACAGAGAGTTGCCGTGGCTCGTGCCCTGATAAACAGCCCTGCACTGATCCTGGCTGACGAACCGTCCGGTAGCCTCGATTCTCAAAATAAAAAAGATTTACATAGCCTTTTCGTTAACCTTAGAAAAGAATTCGGACAAACTATCCTTATCGTTACTCACGACAATGAGTTGGCGGAAATTTCCGATAGAATAATAAGGATTAATGATGGTGTAATAACTCAATAATTAAATATAGCCGTTTTTCTCCCATTTTTTACAAATAATTTTGAGTTGTATTCTCTTGATTGTTTGTCGATGTGCTTATTATTCCGCTTTTTTCTTTTGTTGCGTTGAGATATAATTTTTTTTTGTATCTTTGCAAAAATTCGTATATAGCTTTTTGTGGTGATGCTATTTATTCTTTTTAGTATACACTTCGCTATGTGCTTTTTATTTTTTGTAAATGTTTTCTACTTATGGCTCAATTAATTAATTACGATGATATCCGCCCTTATAGTAACGACGAACTTCAATCGGTGTTGCAGAGCTTGTTAAGCCAACAAGAATTTATCCGTTTGGTAGACAATTATTTCCCTGCTGTTAATATCAAAAGTCTTGCTTCTCGTATTGGAGATTTTAATGATATCGATACTTTTCAACGGGTTGTTATTGCTCCTGTTTTAGAAATTTTCCTTCGTAATGTAACTTCGGATATCTCTTGTTCAGGTATAGAGAATTACAATTCTCCTGCAATATTGATGAGTAATCATCGTGATATCGTAATGGATCCGGCCATATTGGCTTTTGTGATGCTGAAACATTTTTCTATCACTCCGGAAATTGCTATGGGGGATAACCTGCTGGCTACAAAATGGATAGAAGATTTCGTTCGCCTTAATAAAAGCATCATCGTAAAACGCTCAATCTCTGCATCTCAAAAGGCAAAAGCTTTTATGCAGTTGAGTAGCTATATTCGCTATGCCGTTACTCAAAAACACTCTTCCGTATGGATAGCACAACGTGAAGGGCGAGCCAAAGATAGTGACGATCGTACTCAAGAAAGCCTTGTTAAAATGTTGGCTCTCTCCGGGGATAAATCTTTTATTGATAACATTAAAGAATTGAATATTACTCCTTTAACAATATCTTATGAGTTTGACCCTTGCGATTATCTCAAGGCAAAAGAGCTCTATGAGCGTAAGCGTAATCCTCAATATACAAAGGCTCCTGGCGAAGATGTTTTCAGTATGCAAACCGGAATTATGGGCTTTAAGGGGCGTGTACATTACGCTTTTTCCCCTTCTATTAATTCCGATTTGGATGATATCGCTGTTGCTTTCCCTTCTAAAAAAGAACAAGCTGTTGCCGTGTGTGAGCTGTGTGATAAGAGAATACACTCCGCTTATAAGTTTTTCCCTATCAATAGGTATGCTTATAAATTAATAACGGGTGATGACCGATTCGATGGAATAGATTCCGGCGAAGAACTGTTAAATGCGGAAAAGTATGTAGAAGGCCAATTATCCAAAATTAAATCGGATAATGCCGATTTTGGCGAATTGCGTGATATTTTACTCCGTATGTATGCGAACCCGTTAATAAATAATATTGCCGCTACGGAAAAGTAACTAATGCTTGTCCATCGTTGGCTATATATTGGTTTTTATATAGAAATTCTTAACTAAATAATTAATACTAAACAATTAAAAAATTTTTTTATGTTTAAAAGTCATCCTAAAGGTTTGGTGGCTGCCGCTCTTAGTAATATGGGAGAGCGTTTCGGCTACTACATTATGAATGCAGTACTCCTTCTTTTCCTCGTATCCAAATTCGGATTGTCGGATTCTACTGCAGGAATTATCTATTCAGTATTTTACTGCGCTATCTATGTGTTGAGCCTCGTTGGTGGTATCATTGCCGACCGTACTCAAAATTATAAGGCTACAATACAAACCGGTTTGATTATTATGGCATTAGGATATGTGCTTCTCGCAATTCCTATCACCGCTACTGCTACAAATCAAATCTGGTTATTACCTTTTACTTGCGTAGCTTTGGCTTTCATTGCTTTTGGTAATGGTCTTTTCAAAGGTAACTTGCAAGCTATCGTAGGTCAAATGTACGATAATTTCGAAGAAGAGGCAGCTAAGAAGGGTCCGGAAGAACTCAAAATGGCTAAAACAAAACGTGACTCCGGCTTCCAAATCTTCTATGTTTTCATCAATGTAGGTGGTCTTATCGCTCCTTTCGTTGCTCCTCTTTTGAGAGAGTGGTGGTTGAAAACTAACGGATTTATTTACAATGCTAAATTACCTGAACTTTGTCATAAAGTAATCGATGGTACTATCGGTGATCGTATGGCTGACTTCCAAACTCTTTCTCAAGAAGTTACTTTGAGTGGTACTTTTACTCCGGAGGCTTACCTCGAAGTATTTAACCAAGGTGTGCACTACTCTTTCTTCGCTTCTGTTGCCGCAATGGTTATTTCACTTATTATCTTCTTGGCTAACAAGAAAATATTCCCAAATCCTGCTAAGAAATCCGATAAGGTTGTAGAAAATTATACTGCTGAGGAGAAAGTTATGATGGCAAAAGAAATCAAACAACGTATGTATGCTCTCTTCGCAGTGCTCGGTATCGCTGTTTTCTTCTGGTTTGCTTTCCACCAAAATGGTCAGTCTCTCTCCCTCTTCGCACGCGATTTCGTAAAAACCGATTCTATCGCTCCGGAAATATGGCAAGCTGTTAATCCATTCTTTGTGATAGTACTTACTCCTATTATCATGTGGATTTTCGGTGCCCTCGCTAAGAGAGGTAAAGAAATTTCTACTCCTCGTAAAATCGCTATCGGTATGTTTATTGCCGGCTTGGCTTATTTATTCTTGATGATTCTTTCTTGGGTTAAAGGTTATCCTTCAGGTAATGAATTCCGTAGTATGGATGAAGCTTCTGCCGTTGCTTTAAAATCCGATTGGTGGGTAATGTTCGTATTATATTTCTTCCTTACCGTAGCGGAATTGTTTATCTCTCCTCTCGGACTTTCTTTCGTTTCTAAAGTAGCCCCTAAAAATTTACTTGGTCTCTGCCAAGGTTTATGGCTCGGTGCTACCGCCCTTGGTAACCTCCTTATCTGGCTCGGCCCTGTTATGTATAATGCATGGCCAATCTGGGCTTGCTGGGCTGTATTCTTGGGCGTATGCTTGCTCTCTATGTTAATTATGTTATTCATGGTTAAATGGTTAGAGAAAGTTACTAAATAATTCTTTTCTTTCCATTATATATAAAAGCTCTGTAGTACACTGTATTACAGAGCTTTTTTTATTCTTATTTGCCTCATAAATGGGTGTCGCTAAAATATACATGCTCGTAAAATGATATTCCTTCAATAATATCTGTATATAATATTATTGCTATATGTAAGTATCTCTAAAGGAAAATTTTTGTACCTTTGCAAATTGTAAAATTATTAACTATATAGTTTATATACCGTTTTTTATATGGCTGTTGAAGTAACCGAAATATATTGCGAAAATGCTGTACTTGTGGGGCTTATCACTCCTTCTCAAAAAGAGATGAAGGCTAAAGAGTATATCGATGAACTCGCTTTTCTTGCCGATACCGCAGGTGCGCATGTGCTAAAAACTTTTTTTCAGAAACTCGATTACCCGAATCCCCGTACTTTTGTCGGAGAGGGTAAGCTCGCCGAAATTAAAGAGTATATCAAATTGCAGGAAGATACCGATTTTCCGGTCGGTATGGTTATCTTTGATGATGAACTTTCTCCTCTGCAACTCCGTAATATCGAAAAAGAGTTACAAGTGAAAATCCTCGATCGTACTAATCTAATCCTGGATATTTTTGCAAAACGCGCTCAAACAGCCTATGCCAAAACTCAAGTGGAATTGGCTCAATATCAATATATGCTGCCTCGATTGACTCGGTTGTGGACACACTTGGAACGTCAACGTGGTGGTATCGGTATGCGTGGTCCCGGTGAAACTCAAATAGAAACCGACCGTCGTATCATCCTCGATAAAATTGCTCTCTTAAAGAAAAAATTGGAAGCCGTGGATAAACAAATGTCCACTCAACGCCAAAATCGTGGTAAAATGGTGCGCGTCGCCCTCGTAGGTTATACTAATGTAGGTAAATCTACTATGATGAACCTCCTTTCTAAAAGCGACGTCTTTGCCGAAAACAAACTTTTTGCTACTCTCGATACCACCGTCCGTAAGGTGATTATCGATAATCTCCCTTTCTTACTTACTGATACCGTGGGTTTTATCCGTAAATTGCCTACTCACCTTATCGAATCTTTTAAAAGTACCCTCGATGAGGTACGCGAGGCCGACCTCCTCGTGCATATAGTAGATATATCTCACCCGAATTTTGAAGAGCAATACGAAATAGTAAATAAAACTCTCCTCGATGTGTGCAAAGAGGCTAAACCTACTATCCTCGTATTTAATAAAATAGATGCTTTCTCTTATGTGCCTAAGGATGAGGACGATTTATCTCCTGTCAAAAAAGAGAATTATAGCCTTGAGGACCTTAAAAAAATGTGGATGGCTAACCTTAATGATAATTGCGTTTTCGTTTCCGCTAAACAAAAATTGAATATTGATGAACTAAAAACTATTATGTATGACAGAGTTAAGGAAATTCATGTGCGCCGTTTCCCGTATAATGATTTCCTTTTTCAAAAATATGATGTTGACGAACAATGATTAAATATTCTTTTTATCACTTTCCTTTTATTATCCTTTGCGCTTCTCTTCTATTTGTTTTTACTCCATTGTCTACCGTTGTGGCTGATAATGATGTAATTTCTATTCCGAACGATAGCATCGTAACTGATGATGAAATTGATAATTGGCTCGAGAAATATGCTACTGAATTGAGAGATTCCGTTATGTTGCCTTCTATCAATCAAAAGGAACGTAAAGAGACTGTATTGCCTAAAATTGAAAAGGGTAGTGATGCAGCTCAAAAACCGGGTACTGCTATTAATACCCAAAAACCTTCCGTAGATGTGAGTATCCAAAATATCAAAACGGATAAAAGTGCACAACAACCAATTGCTAATGAGGCTGTTAAACCGGATAATAAAAAAATAGTTTCTGCAAAACCCGTTTCACCCTCTGTGAAAAATGGTGCTAAGAAAAATGTAAAGAATAGTGCTAAGAAAAATGTAGAAAATAATGACGAGATAATTAAATATGATTCTTTCCTCTCTCATGAAGATTCGCTCGAAATAGCAGAGAATGCCAAAATCATGGCTCTTCGAAATCCTATTTTCCTTGATTGGGTTTTCGGTCTACCAGTGTCTACAAGTGTTGCTTTTGATGATTCCGACTCTGTAATAGTAGATATCCGCCGCCATTCTCACCAGTATATTCGTGCTAATTTCCCGGAACTTTATTCATATCATCGAAACCAACTCCCGGCTTTTTCTGAAATTAATATCGGAAGCTTGAAAAATACAAAAAAGGATAATATGAAACTCCAAGTGAAAGGCTTGAATTTCAACGAAGATAATATTAAAATAGAAAAATTCAAACTTCAAAAATGGATGAGAGGTGCCAAATTTCAAGCACACCTTTCGCAAACTTATATCACTCCTAATTGGTATAAGGGTGGTGAAAGTAACTTGGCAGCCAATTTCTATGTGATGGGATATTATAACTATAATGATAAGAAGAATATTCAGTGGGATAATAAAATAGAATGGAAACTTGGCGTTAATAGCGCCGGAAGCGACTCTCTACGCTGGTTGCGCGTCAATGACGATTTGCTCCGAATTAATACAAAATTGGGCGTAAAGGCGTTTAAAAGCTTTTATTATACTGCTGAATATGATTTGCAAACACAACTTTTTAATACTTATAAACCAAACTCTCACGTGCGTACTACCGGTCCTTTCTCCCCTCTGAAAATGAATCTATCTCTCGGTATGGATTATAAGTATAAAAATAAATTATCCATTTTCTTATCCCCGATTTCTTATAAGTTGGTCTATATCGCTGATACTGTTGCTCGACATGGTATTGATCGTACCGAAAATCTTGCTTATCAAAATGGTATTACCGATGGCAAAAGTTCGTTAAATCAACTCGGTGGCTTGCTCCGTATCAACTGGGCACATAATTTTAATGATGCTATTGGTATGGAGGTGAAATTCTATTTCTTTGCTAATTATATCGGTGAAACTAAGGGTGTCGAAATAGATAGTGAAATAATAGGTAACTTCCGAATTAATAGATATCTATCTGCAAAAGTGTCGCTTAATCCTCGTTACGATACTACTATTATCCTCAGTGATGGCACCAAGCCTAAATTCCAATTTAAAGAGTTTATCTCTTTGGGCTTCAACTATATATTATAATGGCGGACCTTTTTAATTTATAATAGTCGTTTTTTTTTGATATTTTGTACTCCCGGATGGCGAGGAAATCGGCATATCTTTTTCTCGGAGTCACAGTTTACCCGCTTTTGGCAAAAATAAACGCGCTTTCAAGGAATCGGCATAGATTTTTTCCGGAGTCAATGCCCTTTTGTGCAATTGCCGCTGTCTTTGCAATTCTCTATTATCTCTTCTATTCTTATCCCGGTAATGGGGTGCTTCCATTCCGGCGCAATCTCTTGTAACGGGAATATCACAAAATTCCTTTCAGCTA
>JAEDFN010000029.1 GCA_016292775.1 Paludibacteraceae bacterium | reverse complement strand
ACCCTCTGCTTGTAAGGCAGATGCTCTGAACCAGCTGAGCTAAACGCCCGATATTACCTTCTCACAAAAGTGATGCAAAGGTAATACTTTTTATTGAATTGACAAAATATTACTATACTATTTTTATAAAAAATTTCACACCACTTCTGCAACGATAAAATTGCTACCTCCAACATAGATTAAATCTCCCGAATCGGCATCTTCTTTTGCGGAATTAAAAGCCTCTTTTACAGTAGAATAAGCATTACCCATCAATCCATATCCACCAGCTAAAGTCTGTAATTCAACCTCATTAAGAGCACGAGGTATAGAGGCCTTTGTAAAATAATATACAGCATTTTTAGGCAAAACAGAAAGCACCGCACGGATATCTTTATCACTTACCATACCTATTACAATGCGTAATTTTTCGTATTTTTCGTGAGAAAGTTGAGAAACGACATATGAAATACCGCCGATATTATGGCCGGTATCGCACACTATTTTAGGATTTTTTTCTTGCAGAATTTGCCATCTACCCATAATTCCCGTTAGAGAAACTACATTTGAAAAACCATAAGCAACGGCATCATCAGAGATATTAAGCACACCACCCTTTCGCAGAATTGAAATTGCCACCATAGCGGTAGCTCTATTTTTATCTTGGTAGCACCCCTTCATCTGGCAGTCGGGCAGAGGTTTTCCCATCCATTCTTTAGAAGCATAAACAATAGTAGTACCTGCTTCACGGGCTTTTTGCTCAAAAACAGGGGCAACTTCGGGCTGATATTCTCCGATAACTACGGGAATATTAGCTTTAATAATACCCGCTTTCTCTTTTGCAATATCCACTAAAGTTGGTCCCAACAAATCGGTATGATCAAGGCTAATATTGGTGATTATCGATAGAAGAGGTGATATGATATTAGTGCAATCGATTCTACCGCCAAGCCCGACCTCGATAACCGCCACATCTACATTTTGTTTTTCAAAATATTTAAAAGCGAGAGCAGTAGTAATTTCAAAGAAAGAGGGATGTAACTCCTCGATCCAAGGAAGAACTTCCTCAATAAAATCGGCAACATCAGTTTCGGAAATCATCACACCATTAACGCGTATACGCTCGCGGAAATCGCGGAGATGAGGAGATGTGTACAACCCTACTTTATACCCCTGGGCTTGAAGAACAGCTGCCAAGAGGTGCGAAGTACTACCCTTTCCGTTCGTGCCGGCTACATGGATAGTGTGATAATTTTTGTGCGGATGCCCCAATCTTTCATCCAAAATATATGTGTTTTCCAGTCCGGATTTATAAGCTCTTTTACCCAGATGCTGAAACATAGGAGCCTGATTATAAAGGACTTCAATAGCTTTTTGATACTCCATAATTTTTTTATTCAAACGATTGCAAAAGTAATTAATTTTTTGTAGTTTTACATCACCATAATTTAATATTTTTAGTGCGAAGACAGAGCTCTTTACATTAACATATATAATTGTGATTATCAAATCGTTAATCTTTAAACCCAACCATTATGAGCACGAAAAAAAATTTCATTCTCGACACAAATGTAGTGTTACATGATTACAAAGCCATCTATAATTTTCAAGAAAATGATATTTACTTACCAATGGTAGTATTGGAAGAGCTAGATAAATTCAAGCGTGGAAACGACCAAATAAATTATAATTCTCGTCAATTTGCACGCGAGTTGGATTTAATAGCAGAGAACAAAGATTTTGTAACAAAAGGGGCACCTCTTGGCGAAGGAAAAGGAAAACTTTACGTTATCACGCACCAAGAGTGGCCGGAAGAGATGAATAGAGCCTTTATCGAAAAGAAACCGGACCACATCATCCTTGCGTGTGCGATAAGCATAGCAAAAAAATTTCCAAAACAACAAACAATATTAGTAACAAAAGACATCAACTTACGCATGAAAGCTCGCGCAATGGGCTGTATTGCAGAAGATTATATTTCAGATAAAGTTGAGAATACTGATGTATTCGAAAAAGAATACGAAACATTCAACAACGTAGATGCAGACCTTATCGACCGACTTTATAGCGAGAAACAGGGCATCACTGCAGATGACTTTAACTTTAAAGACGACATAACAGCGAACGAATGTTTTGTCATGAAGAGTAGTAGAGCCAGCATATTGGCGCGTCACGTAGCAGAGAGTAACATTATACGCCGAGTAAACAAAACCAGATGTTTTGGCATCGAGCCACGTAATGCAGAGCAGACCTTTGCCATGGATTTACTTACTGATAAGCACATACAATTAATAGCTATTACAGGAAAAGCCGGAACGGGAAAAACACTACTTGCATTAGCAGCAGCGCTATCACAAAACGAAGATTACGAGCAAATTATGCTTGCACGCCCAATAGTAGCCATGTCAAATAAAGACCTTGGAGCACTTCCGGGAGATGCAAAAGAGAAAGTAGCACCATATATGCAGCCGCTTTTCGACAACTTAAACGTTATAAAACACGCATTAGGATATCAGGGAAAAGAGGTGCAAATAATCGACAACTTACAGAAAAACAACCAATTAATCATAGAGGCCTTGGCCTATATTCGCGGACGTAGTTTAAGCAACACATATTTCATTGTTGATGAAGCGCAAAACCTTACACCTCATGAAATTAAGACTATTATTACACGTGCAGGTGAAGGAACAAAAATCGTATTCACGGGAGATATCCACCAAATCGACCAACCTTATTTGGATATGCAATCCAACGGATTGGTATACATGATAGACAAGATGAAAGGAGAAGACATTTTTGCTCATATCAACCTAATCAAAGGAGAAAGAAGTTATCTATCAGAATTAGCAAGTAATTTATTATAAAAACAAAACACTTATATTAATAACATGTTGAAAATACAAGAAAAGAGAAACAATGCATTTTTTGCGATGCTAAGTCTGCCTGCAACAGCGATGGGCTTTGCATTATCTGTACAAATATCGGCTTTAAGTTGGATATTATCAACAAAATACGGACTTGACATTCATGAAATCGGTATTGTGTGGGCTGCCGGTCCAATTGCCGGTATTATTGCCCAACCTATTGTTGGTGCTATTAGTGACAAACTATGGTTTATGGGAGGCAGACGCCGCCCTTGGATTATCATTGGAGGTATACTTACCGGATTAATGCTCTTGGCATTACCTAACCTGGATATTGTGCAAAAGATATTGATGGGTGATAATGCTACTGAGGGATTGTTAGCCATTGCAGTGGCAGTAGCATTGACATTAGACTTAAGTATTAATGTCAGTTTCAACCCTACACGCTCATTAGTAGCCGATTGTACTACAAAAGATGAACGATCAAAAGGATATACATGGATGCAAACAGTATCCGGCACTTTTGGTGTATTGGCATACCTTATCGCCGTTATTTTTAACAATGAAGTACTTATTTATGTAGGTATTTTTATTGCATTATTCTTTACTATCATCCCTTCATTACTTATTGTAGAGCCAAGAGAATTGGAGAAAGAGAACGAAGAAATAGTAGCCGGAAGCGATAAAAAGTCCAATTCTATAAAGGAGATGATCTTGTCTTTAGTGCCTCTAGCAGGATTTTTAATTTATGGAATCTATGTAATTATAGCCAAACTTTTCGGCTTCGAAGATACATCTTCTCTTACATTTTTCGGCTCTATCACATTAAGTAGTGTAGAATTTATATGCATCATTATAGAAATATTGGCTATTATTGCAGTATTACTAAACATCACAAAACAGAGTAAGAACAACAACGAATTTCAAAAGATATTGATGGCACACTCATTCACTTGGTGGGGAGTGCAGACCATGAATATCTATATGTTCTTCTACATTTCAACAAAGATGTCCGGGCTAAGCGACGAAGCAATGGCAAGTACAAACTCTTGGGCATTCTTAGTACGTGATTTAGTAGGAGCAATACTTCCGGTATTGGTACTCAATGTAATAGCAAAGAAGACCGGAATGACTCGAACACACACCTTCTCTATACTATTAATGGCATTAGGATACGCAATTATAGCACTATTCGGTAGCAACATAATAGTATTTTTCGCAGCCTTATTGCTTGTCGGTATCGGTTGGGCATCGTTAGTATCACTACCATTTGCAATCATGAGTGAGAAAGTAGACCAAAGCAAGATGGGCTTATATATGGGTATTTTCAATTTATCCGTTGTACTACCGCAACTTGTAGCCAGTTTTAAAATGGGAGAAGTAATCAACAATGCGCAAGACAAATCCATCATCTTTGTTATCTGCGCTGTATGCCTTGCAATATCAGGCATTCTATGGTTCTCTGTAAAGAACGACAAAGTAAAATAATTAGAAAATATATTACTATCTAAAATAAAGAGAGCTTCACTCAAACAAACAACGGAGTGAAGCTCTCTCTTTTATATTTAAAAAGCAAATAAAATCCATTATTTTATCATCAACGCCGGGAATAACAAAAGGGAAACTGTTATTTCTTTTATACTCAAAAAAATAAAAAAGGCCCGAAATCTTATTATAAGAAAAGACTTCGGGCATATAAATTATTGTTATTATTGTCAACCGGGCAGCAATCAACAAAAGCTTATAAAAAACTACTTACCCTCTCTTTGCGAACGGTATCTAATTTCAAAAAAATCATTAAGAGGATAGTAAAGCTAAGGAAAGAAGAGCCACCATAACTAAAAAAAGGCAGAGGGATACCAATAACCGGGGCTAATCCAAGCACCATTCCCACATTGATAAAGAGGTGAAAGGCAAAGATACCAATTACGGAATAGCCATAAATACGGACGAATCGGGACTCGGCTTTCTCGGCGAGATAGACAAGGCGCAACAAGAATGCCAAGTAAAATCCCAATACAAAAACACTACCCATAAAGCCCCACTCCTCACCTACAGTGCAGAAAATGAAATCGGTATCTTGCTCCGGAACATACTTCAATTTAGTCTGTGTACCCTCTAAAAAACCCTTTCCTCTAAAACCACCTGAGCCTATAGCAATTTTAGCTTGATTTGTATTATAGCTTATACCTGAAGGATCATCTGCCATACCAAGTAAAACCATTATACGCATCTGTTGATGATGTTGCAGCACATTATTAAAAAGGTAACCTACAGAGAAACAAAACATCGAAGTAAGTAAAACGAAAACGGTGATATATAAATATTTTTTCCTCCACTTGATAAAAGCAATCACTGCAACAAAGAGGGCCAATAAAGCATTAATCCCGGAAAATACATATACAAAATTAAGAGGAAAAACAAAAAAATGCAATACGAAAGCAAGGCCTATAAGTGCCACCACGGAGCCTAATAAGATAAGGGGCAAAAACTTGTAATCCTTAGAGAGAGAACGGCATAATATCAAAGCAACGATAAGCACTATACTTAATCCGATAATCAGTCCTAAAGAGGCACCATCCACACCAAGAAACAGATCGCCACTATAACGAATAACTACAACAAAAAGGATTACGGCACCGACAAAAATACTTGGGAATATACCCGGTAACCCCTCGCGATAGAGCATAAACATAAAAGAGAGGTATACGAGGGCAGAACCCGTTTCCTTCTGCATAACTATTATGAACATAGGCAGAATGATAAGGGTAGCAACTATAGCAAAATTCTTTGGAGTCAGGAGTTTAAACTGAGTATCATCCATAAATTTGGCAAGAGCCAATGCAGTAATGAATTTTGAAAATTCGGCAGGCTGAATAGAGAACCCGCCAAGACTAATCCACGAGCGAGACCCTTTTATATCCGTAGCGACAAAGAGAGTCAGAATCAATACAAGAATAATAAATCCATAAAGCCAATAAGCAACGGCACTATAGAGACTCTTACTTGAAAACAATATACAAAAAGCAGCAACAAAGCTGATACCTATCCACAGAATTTGCTTTCCGGAACGATAACTCAAATCGAAGAGTGAGGTTTGCTCTTCGGAATAACTGGCGCCATAGATATTCATCAATCCGAATATCACCAAAGTCAGATATATAAAAATTGTTGGCTTATCAACAGCACTAAGGACATTAAAACTTTTTGACATTTGGATTAAGAACAGATGTTTTTATACGATTATACAAATCTTGTCTTTCTATCTTTCCCTTCAGATATTGTTCTATACATAAAGTGGCGATAGGGCATGCCCAAGTAGACCCGAAACCGGCATTTTCGATTATAACTGCTATTGCAATTTGAGGGTTATCAGCCGGTGCGTAACCAAAGAAGATGGAGTGAGGACGGCCATGGCTATTATCTGTTGTACCCGTTTTACCGCACATCGGGATATCCGGCACCTTATAGTGGCGACCTGTACCATATTCACAAACCCGCCACATACCACGTTGAACTATAGGGAAATATTTTTCTTGAACAGCCACTTGATGGCGATGATTAAGCATAGTATCGTTCTTATTAAGATGCGGAGTTATATAATAGCCACTATTAGCTATAGCCGCAGCCACATTAGCAAGCTGAATAGGAGTTACCTCCACTTCACCCTGACCGATAGCATTAGAGCGAATTGTCAAAGCTTTCCATCCTCTTTTTCCATATATTTTAGAATAAGAATTTTCGGAATAGATAGAACCGTCAATCATACCGATAACATCGGAATCGGAAAATTTATAACCAAGGCCGAAACTAAACACCCTTTCACGCCACTCCGTATATCGGGCTTTAAAAGTTTCATTATTTTTACCATAACCATTTTTCTCTAAAGTGGCGCGGAAAGCTTGCCAAAAGAAAGGGTTACAACTCTGCTCAATGGCATTTTCTATTGACACCGGAGAACCGTGATGGTGAGTGCATTTGATAGGGGAAGAGCCGGGGCCATTACACGGGAACATCGTATTCTCGGTAATACCACCCATTTCGAGGCACACCAGCGCTTGGATAGTTTTGAAAGTAGAACCCGGAGAATATTTACCTTGAATGGCACGGTTTAAGAGAGGTTTTGTTTTATCACTTTGTAGCAAAGGGTAATATTTACTTCTTTCTCTACCAACGAGATGAGTAGGATCCCACGTAGGGCTTGAAGCGAGGGCAAGTATTTCGCCTGTTTTTGGCTCAATAGCAACCACACTACCTATTTTACCTTGCAACAAATCTTCGGCTATTTTCTGTAGTTCGATATCGAGAGTAGTAATAAGGTCTTCTCCCGGCACGGGAGTAACGTCAAAAGCACCATCTTGGTAGCTTCCCTTAATTCTACCGAAAGCATCACGGAGCAGAATTTCAGCGCCATTAGTTCCTCGAAGTTGTTTTTCATACTGCTTTTCAAGGCCGGAAACTCCAATATAATCACCCATACGGTAGGTAGAATCAGTTTCTAAAACAGAGCGACTCACCTCACCGATAGAGCCGAGAACATGAGAAGCATAGGCATAGTTATAGTTTCTCAAAGTACGACTTTGTATAGAAAAACCGGGGAAATTCCGTAATTTTTCTTGCACTATAGCATAATCTTCCGGAGACATCTGGGTAATAAAACGCTGAGGAGTTAGGGGTGAATAGCCCGGATTTTTTTTGCGATCCTTTACACTTGCTATTCTGGCATCGAATTGCTCTTTTGTGATATTCAGCAAATTACAAAGTTCTAAAGTATCGATAGGAGGTTGGGAAGATTTAGGACCCGGAATTTCCGACATTGTAACAAGCAAATCGTAAGTAGGTTGATTATAGACAAGTAATTTACCATTTCTATCATATATCAAGCCTCGCGGTGAGTAAATCACCTTATTATAAAAAGCATTACGACTTGCTTGACCTGAATAATCTTCAATAATTTGTAGTTGAAAAAGGCGTATAATAAAAATCGCTACTATGATGCATAGCACAATTTTAATGATAAAAGCACGATGTTTATATTTATCAGTATTGAACATAACTACAGCATAAGGGACTATTTTTTACGTACTTTTTCGATAAAGAAGATAAGGATAAGTGTAACTATAGAGCTACACAATGCTTTCAAGATAGTAAAACCGAAATTTGCAAAAGAGAAAGCCTCTAAGAAAAAGAGAGAAAGGTGATGAATAAATACGATAGAGACCGCATATTTGAGATACGAAGCAAGTCGAATAGAATTAAGAGCGAGGATTTGCTTTTCTATCTCTTCTTGAGAAATAATAAGTTTCAGAAGGTAAGGGCGAATAAACGCCACAAGAGTAGTAGCTGCAGCATGCATGCCCCAAGTATTTGAGAATACATCGATAATCAAGCCGGCAAAAAATGCTATCAATAATTGTATAGAAACATTTAAAGAGAGAGGCATTATCAATATAATATAGACATAGAAATAAGGATTGATAAGGCCTGCCAATTCTATATTGTTAAAGAGAAGAACTTGGAGTAGCACCAAGACTAAAGTCCATATATAAAAATTATTATTCATTTTTCAACACGGCATTACTTAGGTTAATCAACTCCGACCTATTTTTAAAGGCAGTAATAGTGACATAAGAAAGTGATTGGAAATCGACGGCGAGTTTCACATTAACCATACAGAAAGGAGCATGTTTTTCGTTGATAGCCTTATCGATTACTCCGATAGTAAGCCCTTCGGGGAATATAGCGGAATAACCACTTGTTACGATAGTATCGCCAACAATAGGGTTTACATGGCTTGGGATTTCCTCCATTTGAGAGAATTTAGGGTCGATGCCATCCCAGACGAGCATACCGAGTTGCTGATTTGACTTAATCTTTACGCTAATATGCTGAGAAGGGTTAATAATAGGCATTACAACGGCATAGTTATTACTAACACGAGTAACGACACCTACAACACCTTGAGGGGATATAACGCCCATATCTGCTTGGATACCATCTTTAGCACCTTTATTGACGATGATAAAATTTTGGGTGCGATAGACACTATTATGTACCACTTTAGCCGAGATATATTCTACATCGGATGAAATTATCGGCAGATCGATAGAGTCGGTAGCAAGCAAAGAGAGTTGGTTTTGGAGTACATCCAATTTTGCACGGAGTTCGTTATTTTCGGCAACAAGATGCTCATTAACCTCATCGAGATAGAAATAACTTTCGACAGAAGCCGCAAAGGAGTAACATCTTGCCACGATATCGGTAGAATATCTGAAAACGACACTCTGCTGGAGGTCGTTTTTCCTAACCACCAGTAGAATTGCGGCAATCTCCAATAAAATGAACACGAAAACGGAGATATATTTTCTAAACAACAGGATTATTCTATCCATTAAAAAAGGCAAAAAAGGAGCAAAAACAGAGAGTAAGCCCTATTTTGCTCCTTAAATATACTTAAACTAATTATTATCTAAGTAAGAATCTGAATTTGTCTACGTTTTTAAGGGCAATACCGGTACCACGGGCTACGGCACGAAGGGGATCGTCAGCGACGTGAAATTGTATATTGATTTTATCGGTAAGGCGTTTTGCCAAGCCCTTTAGTTGAGCGCCACCACCGGCGAGATAAATACCGCGTTGAACGAGGTCACCATACAACTCCGGTGGGGTTTTAGAGAGTGCGCTAAGGATGGCATTCTCAATACGAGAGATTGATTTATCAAGGCAGTGAGCTATTTCTTGATAAGTGATAGGCACTTCCATAGGCAAAGAAGTAACTCTGTTAGGACCGTGAACGATAAAATCTTCAGGCGCTTCATCGCCCAATTCCATCAAAGCGGAACCTACTTTTTTCTTGATATTTTCGGCAGTAGTTTCTCCAACCACGATATTATGGATACGACCCATATACTCGATGATATCTTCGGTAAAAGCGTCACCGGCGAGGCGAATAGATTGGTCGCAGACGATACCGCCAAGAGAGATAACGGCGATTTCGGTAGTACCACCACCTATATCGACAACCATATTACCCTCCGGAGCTTCAACGTCGAGACCAATACCCAAAGCAGCCGCCATAGGCTCGTAAATCATATGCACATCACGACCACCGGCTTGCTCGGCAGAATCTCTAACGGCACGCATCTCTACCGGGGTAGAACCGGATGGGATACCGATTACCATTTTTAAAGAAGGATTAAAGAGGTAACCTTTGCGAGGAACCATTTTTATCAACTCTCTTATCATATATTCTGCAGCATGGAAATCAGCAATTACTCCGTTACGTAAAGGACGTATTGTGCGGATATCTCCACTCGTTTTACCTTGCATGGTATATGCTTTCTTTCCTACCGCTTCTACTTTATTCGTTCTTGTATCTATAGCAACTACACTTGGCTCGTCAACAACAATCTTTCCATCATGAATAATGACGGTATTTGCTGTGCCCAAGTCCATTGCAATCTCTTGTGTTAATGAAAAAAGACCCATTTTATATTTAAATACTTTCTAATTATTAAGGACTTACCCTATATTACTATTCTTTATTGAAAATCACACAAAGGTATAAGTTTTATCAGAAATATACAATACCTTACTTAATTTTTTTTACAAAATTTTTTACTATCGGAATTGTGCTCAAAGGAAGATCGTTTTTTACGAGATAAACAACAAAAACAACTACAAAAATTGAGCGATAAAGCATTCTAAGCCAGATATTTTCTATTGGCACTATCAATGCCGCGACAGTGAGAATTAAAGTAAGAAGTATATATTTTGCTATCTTCTTCAAATTGTATTTGACGGGATAATATTTTTGTCCGATAAAATAAGACAAAAGCATCATTACTACATACGAAACAAGGGATGCTAAAGCGCAAGCCCAATAGCTTATTTTAGGGATAAAAATTATATTGATTACTAAAGTGATAACAAAACCGATGAGGGAAAAGATAGCCCCCCAATAAGTTTTATCTACCAATTTATACCACAATGAGAGGTTATAAACCACACCTTGAACCAAGTAAGTGATTAACACCACGGGGATAATATCGAGTCCGCCTCGATACTGACTACCGAGAATGAACTGAAATACATCCATATAGAGCACCATACCCATAAAAATAAGTAAAGCGGTGATGATATAAAATTTCATTGCATCGGCATAACTTTGTTTACTATCCGAACTACCATTTTTTTCGAATACGAAAGGCTCGTATGCAAAACGAAAGGCATTAGTAAACATCATCATTATCATAGCAATTTTAAAGCAAGCCCCGTAAATACCGAGTTGTCGTAATCCCTCCGTCTCATCGGGATAAACCATAGGGAAGATGATTTTATCCACTGTTTGATTCATTATTCCTGCAATTCCAAGCAGTAGAAGGGGCAAACTATACCGAAGCATTTGCTTAAGGAGCGACCAATTAAAGCGATATTTATCTACGATAATGAAAGGAATTAAAGCGAGTGTAACCGACAGAGTAGAGATAACATTGGCAACAACGATATATCCGACTTGATAGTCGGGATTATAGAACCAATCGATAAGGTTAGGATTCCACTCCATTATTTTTGGGCACACCACTAAGAAGAATATGTTAAAGAAGATATTGACAAAAATCATAAACAGCTTCAGGGATGCGAACATGATAGGTCGACTCTTATACCTCAAATAGCTGAAAGGGATAGAGTTAAAAGCATCGAAAGCCACAGCAACACCAAGAAGAGAGAGGTATTCGGGGTGGGCTTGATATCCGAGAAGAGAGGCAATCGGATTTTGGCAAGAAACGATAAAGACAATGAATATCAACGAAGTAACAGCCAAAGAGGTAAGAGTGGTAGTATAGACCATATTAGCCTCTTCGGTGGTTTTATATTTATTTACGAACCGGAAGAAGCCGGTTTCCATACCATAGGTAAGGATGATAATTACCAAAGCAGTCCATGCATATAAGTTGGTAACGACACCATATTCCGAAGCATCATGGAGCACATAACTATACATTGGCACGAGGCACCAATTCAAGAATCTACCCACAATACTGCTAAAGCCGTAAATAGCTGTATCTTTGGCTAATTTCGACAAATTTGACATACGAAAAATAAATAAGCAATAAAGTCAATAAAAACAAATAATAACCGGTTAGAACAGGGATTGCTGTTTTGACTGCAACTCTTTTCCGAGGTGACGATAAGCCAATTCGGTAACCTCTCTACCGCGCGGGGTACGCTTAATGAATCCCTCTTTAATAAGGAAAGGTTCGTACACCTCTTCGATAGTACCTGCATCTTCACTCATAGCCGTAGCGATAGTAGACAATCCCACAGGTCCACCCTTGAATTTGTCGATCATAGTAATCAATATCTTGTTATCTATCTCATCGAGTCCGTATTTATCTATATTCAAGGCCTCGAGGGCATAACAAGCGATTTCTTTATCAATATTACCATTACCCTTTACTTGAGCAAAGTCTCTCACTCGGCGAAGGAGAGCATTAGCGATACGCGGGGTACCTCTACTTCGGCGAGAAATTTCTACTGCAGCTTCGTATTCTATTGGCACGGAGAGGATTTTGGCGGAGCGTTTGATAATATTGACAAGCACGCTATCGTCGTAATATTCGAAATGGCAATTGATACCGAAACGAGCGCGAAGAGGGGCGGTAAGAAGTCCGCTACGAGTAGTGGCACCGATGAGGGTAAACGGCTCAAGGTCGATTTGAATTGAACGAGCACTTGGCCCCTTGTCTATCATTATATCAATTTTAAAATCCTCCATAGCCGAGTAGAGGTACTCTTCGACAACGGGACTAAGGCGGTGAATTTCATCGATAAAGAGCACATCATTGCGCTCTAACGAAGTAAGGATACCTGCCAAATCACCCGGTTTATCGAGAACCGGTCCGGAAGTAAGTTTAAAACCGACTCCCAATTCATTAGCTATGATATTACTCAGAGTGGTTTTACCAAGTCCGGGAGGGCCATGAAGGAGTGTATGGTCGAGACTTTCGCCACGGAGACGAGCTGCTTGTACGAAAACGCTAAGGTTCTCCACAATTTTGTCTTGACCGGAGAAATCTTCGAAAGAGAGGGGACGCAAAGCTCTATCCATCTCTTTATCAGACTCTCGCGATGATTTATGTATATCGAAATCCATATTATTTTAATGTTTGACAGAATAAATTTTCAACAGAACCATATTGCTCTACGAGAGCATTCTTTTCGCCGGAAACTACGACATTTCCATGATTTAAGATAATAATATAATTACAAATCTGCTCCACTTCTTGCATTATATGGGAAGAAAAGAGCACCAAACTATCTTTGCCAAGATCGGCAATAAGTTGTCTTATTTCAATCAATTGCATTGGATCGAGACCTGAAGTAGGCTCATCGAGGATAAGCAATTTCGGAGAATGAATAACGGCAGCAGCGATACCCACCCTTTGGCGGAAACCCTTCGACAGCTGTCGGATAGTTTTGTTACGCACCATCGAGAGACCAATACGCTCAATAACATCTTCTACCTTATCTTTTACATTACTCAACCCATAGCATTTAGCAACAAAAGTCAGATATTCCGGCACGTACATATCATCGTACAGAGGGTTTAACTCCGGCAAATAACCTATAAGCCGTTTTACATCCACTGCAGAAGGCGACATCATTTTTCCATCTACAAGCACATGCCCGGAAGTTGGGGCGATATATCCGGTAATTATCTTCATAAGAGTAGACTTTCCGGCACCATTAGGACCAAGGATACCTACAATATTACCCTTATCAAAACTAAAATCAAAAGATTTCAGCACCGTTTCTTCACCGTAATTTTTAGAGATATCTTTTATTTCAAGCAACATAGTAAAATATAACTTATTGGCCCTTACCCTTTAAAATAATTTCGAAACTATAAAGAATAATTTTTATATCAAGATAAAGGCTCATATTATCCATATAAATAATGTCGTAATTAAGGCGGTTTACCATTTTGTCGATAGTATCACTATAGCCGATTTTGATAGGCCCCCAAGAGAGTAATCCCGGTCTTACCTTATAAATCAAGCAATAGAAAGGGGCAATTTTTTCTATTTGATTGATATAATATCGGCGTTCGGGGCGGGGACCGACAATAGACATTTCGCCTTTGATGATATTAAAAAACTGAGGAATTTCATCGAGGCGATATTTACGCATAAAACATCCGCATTTTGTAATTCTATTGTCATTAACCGAAGAGAGAAGAGGTCCGTTTTTTTCTGCATTACAATACATTGTACGAAACTTGTAAATCATAAACGGTTTACCATGAAGGCCAATACGCTCTTGCTTGAATAAAATAGGCCCTTCACTATCTTTTTTTATCAGCACTGCAAGATAAAGCATTAAAGGAGAGAGCAAAACAAGAGCTACGCAACTGACAACAACATCGAAAACACGCTTAACAGACTGTTGCCAAGCAGGCATTACGGAACGAGTAATCGAGACAAAAGGTTCTGATTTTATATCAGCTACCATTGCCTTACCGATAACTATTTCGAAAAGACGCGGCACAAGGCAAATATCTATATCATAATGAATTACCTTATTTACGACAGAGAAGATAAGATCATTATCCATATCATCCACGGCAATAATCACTACGTCGATGCTATTTTGCTCTACAATTTGCTCTAAATTATTGATATTGCCAAGTATAACCATTTCATTATCAGCAATTGCATTATTAACCCGAACATACCCGGCTAATCTATATCCCTTAGAATAAGCCTCTTTATTGATAATATCCGTGATTTCGGAGGCAACCTTACCCACCCCAACAATAAGCACCTTCTTTACATCTACCCCCTTGTGTAAACGACTGATATATATTGAGGTTTGAATAATACGAAAAAGGTAAGTAAAGATAAAAAACAGAGCCCATAAAATAAGGAAAGAGCGATAATAGAATGTGTAACTGACAACTATATCATCTATCAGCATCACGAAAAAGATGACAATAGAAGATAGGAAGCAGGATATTATTGTAGAAAAAAACTCAGTAAGCCTTGATCGCCTGACGCTAATATTGTAATATCCCGTCATATAATGGAAAAAGAGTGCCACTATAGGGAAAGCAATCATCGATAGCGACAAGCTGTATGAAGGCACGAGAAAGTATTGAATTTTATCTGCAAAAAGCACGAAATCGTTAGTTGCTCTACGGTATAGAAAAAAGAGTAACCATACCAACAAAGCAGCCAAGAAATCAAACAATATATAGTAAAAAATTCTTTTTCTATTCATTAAAGATAAGTCTTTTTCAGCACATTAACGAATAACCTTTACAGCACCATTAACTCCCAGTTTAATAATAGATGAAGGAGAAGACGGATTATTATCATCTCTACGAAAATTCACCACATAATCAACGGCATTTAGTATTTCCTTATCTATTTCAGAAAAAATATGAGGGGCGTTATTTCCACTGATATTTGCCGAAGTAGAGACTATAGGTTTTGCAAAACGGCGGCATAACTCATTAGAAAACGACTCAGAAGTAACCCTAATAGCAATAGAGCCATCTTCCGCAATCAGATTATGGGCCAAATTTTTTGCACCATCGTAAATAATTGTAAGCGGTTTATCGGCAATATCCACCAAATCCCAAGCAATATCCGGCAATTGATTAACATAATTTTGAGCGCGAGATAATGAATCAACAAGTACAATCATTGATTTACTCTCGGCTCGATGTTTAATTTCAAAAATCTTAGCCACCGCCTCGGAATTGGTAGCGTCACAACCTATGCCCCAAATGGTATCGGTAGGATATAAGATTACGCCACCCTGCTTCATCACTGAGATAGCTTTTTTAACCTCTTCTATCAATTTATCGTCCATATTTTTCGAAAGGAAATATTATGCAAAGATACAATTTTTTTTCTACTTGATAAAAAAAATAAACTTCACATGGCAGGCAAAAGATTAACGCGATATTCAGAAATATATATTCACACAACAATAACATAGAAAAGATAAAGAAAGAGAAAAAAGAATTAATACATAAAAAATATCGTTTTGACAGAAAAAAAAGAAAATTAAAGTTATAATTTCAGTAAAAATGTCTATATTTGTAAAGTTTAATACTTTAGATATATTATGCCTATTTGACAATGTAAAACTTTAGAAAATAAAAAGATAAGCACAACTAAAGTATTCTGAAAATGATAATCAAACAAACAATATAATGCAAAACAAATGGTTTTTTAAAGAATTAAGTACGGAAGAAGAAAGTAAGAAAGAGAAGCTTGCAAAAGAGTTAAATTTGCCTCCAACAATAGTTAAAATGCTATTATTAAGGGGGATAACGACACAAAAAGAGGCAGAATCGTTTTTCAATCCGAAGTTAGAAGATTTACACAACCCTATGTTGATACAAGACATGGACAAGGCAGTAAAAAGGCTGACTCGAGCATTGGAGCAAAAAGAGAACATACTTGTATATGGAGATTATGATGTAGATGGCACAACGGCTGTAGCCTTGGTATACAAATTTTTAAAGCCACTAATTTGTTCTCCACAAGTACTTGATTACTATATTCCGGACAGATATAATGAAGGATATGGAATATCTTTTAAAGGGATAGACTATGCCAAGGAGCATAACATTAACCTCATCATAGCATTAGACTGTGGGATAAAAGCGATAGACGAAGTGGAATATGCCAAATCATTAGGCATAGACTGCATTATTTGTGACCATCACACTACGGACATCGCCTTACCGAGGGCGGTTGCTGTGTTGGATTCAAAACGTTCGGACGACAACTATCCGTACAAACATCTATCGGGGTGTGGAGTTGGGTACAAACTTATGCAAGCCTTTGCCTCGGCAAACGGCATACCTAAAAGTGATGTAGACAAGCACTTGGATTTACTTGCAGTAAGTATAGCTTCCGACATTGTGCCTATTACCGGAGAGAATAGAATATTGGCTTATTATGGCATTAAAAGGCTGAATGAACAACCATGTTGCGGTTTGAAAGCTATAATGGAAGTGTGTGAGATGACTCACACTAAAGAGATTTCCATCAATGACATCGTATTTAAAATAGGACCGCGAATAAACGCATCCGGCAGGATGAAATCGGGGCGTGAAGTGGTAGAGTTGCTTATCAGTAACGACTTTTCTCAAGCTTATCAGCTGAGCAAAAACATTAACAGCTACAACGACGAGCGTAGAAATATTGATAAAGACACCACTTTGGAAGCCGAAAAAGTAATTAACGAAACAGCCGATACCAACAACTCTTCCATAATAGTATATAATCCTAATTGGCATAAAGGCATAGTAGGTATTGTTGCTTCGAGATTAACGGAGAAATATTACAAACCTACAATAGTACTTACCAAAGCCAATGACATGATAAGCGGGTCGGCACGGTCGATTCAAGGTTTTGACCTATATCAAGCCATTGACTCTTGCAGGGATTTATTAGAAAATTTCGGTGGGCATACTTATGCAGCAGGATTATCATTAAAAGAGGAGAATTTGGATAAATTCAAACAGCAATTTTGCGAATATGTATCCAATAACATAACTCCCGAATTGCTTATTCCAACAATTGAGATTGACGACACTATCCAATTTAAAGAGATTGACAGTAGATTTGTAAATATTTTACGCAGTTTTGAGCCATTCGGACCGGGCAATCCAAAACCATATTTCTGCACTAAAAACATTTTTGATTACAACAACATGTCGAAAATTGTGGGTCAAACAGCAGAACATTTAAAACTTGAGATTACCGATTACAGCATCAATTCAAGAATGTCCGGCATAGCCTTTAAAATGAGTGAATACAACAAATATTTAAAGGAAAAAACTCCGATAAATATTGTTTACACGATAGAAGATAACACATATTTTAAGCCTGCCACTACTCAATTAATGGTAAAAGACATAAAGTACTGAAGCTGATGAAGAATATTTTATCTATTTTAAGGCGGTTTCTACACGGGTATAAAAGGTATGTAATACTGAGTATTTCACTGAATTTACTTGCTACAATATTCAATTTATTTTCTTTTGCGAGTATTATACCTATCTTACAAATACTCTTTGGGTTAACCGGAGAGGATCACAGTTACATTCCCCTATCGGAAGCCACCACATTAGAAAGCTATATCGACATTGCACAAAATAATATTTACGCCTATATCGAAGAGCTGATATCGGAATATGGAGCATCATCGGCATTAATACTTTTGGGAGTGTATTTAGTAACGATGACATTCTTTAAAGTGATGAGTACTTTTGGCGGAGGGGCAGCTCTTGTACCTATCCGTACAGGAGTATTGCGTGATATTAGAAATCAGATTTACGACAAATTAATATCTTTGCCTATCGGCTATTATTCTCAAGAAAGGAAAGGAGACATCATGAGTAGGATGAGTAACGACGTTTCGGAGGTGGAAAATTCGGTAATCGCTTCGCTCGAGATGCTCTTTAAAAATCCGATAATGATAATAATTTATATAGCAGTGCTCTTTTATATGAGTTGGCGTCTGACTTTATTCGTGCTTTTACTATTACCGATAAGCGGTTTACTAATAGGTAGGATAGGTCGCTCTCTGAAAAAAAGATCTACTAAAGGGCAAGAATTAAACGGCGACTTACTATCTCAAATAGAAGAAACATTAGGCGGATTGAGAATAATAAAAGCCTTCAATGCAGAAAACAAACTCATTGAACGCTTTCAGGCATTGAATAATAATATTCGAACTACATTTAATAAAATACAAACGAGGTATCTATTAGCCCACCCTGTAAGTGAATTTCTCGGCACGATGGTAATAGCTATCTTGTTATGGTACGGAGGAAGACTTATTCTAATGGGGAACTCCACTATTTCCGCTCCTGAATTCATCTACTATTTGGTAATTTTCTATAGCATTATTCAGCCGTTTAAAGACTTGTCAAAAGCGGGATATAGCATCAAAAAAGGCACCGCATCGCTTGAGAGGATTGACGAAATATTGAATGCTCAAAATGATTTGATAGTACACGATAATGCTATAAAAATCAAGGAATTTAACAACAATATCGAGATAAAGAATCTCTATTTTAAATACAATTTAAACGAAGACAATTGGATATTACGAGATATTAATCTTACAATAAAGAAAGGTACTACAGTAGCCTTGGTAGGAGAATCCGGGTCCGGAAAATCGACATTAGTTGATTTAATACCACACTTTTATGATATTACCGATGGAAATATTTATATTGACGGGCATGAAATAAGAGATATAGATATGGTTTCACTACGAGGGCTTATCGGCAATGTCAATCAAGAGCCGATACTCTTTAACGATACTATTTTCAACAATATCGCTTTTGGAGTAAAAAATGCTACAATAGAAGAGGTAAAAAGAGCCGCTAAGATTGCAAATGCCCATGAGTTTATCGAGCAATTGGAGCATGGATACAACTATATGGTTGGAGACAGAGGTATGTTACTCAGCGGAGGTCAACGCCAAAGAATATGTATTGCAAGAGCGATATTAAAAAATCCTCCAATATTAATTCTTGACGAAGCAACATCGGCGTTAGATACCGAATCGGAGAAACTGGTGCAAGCAGCAATAGAAAAACTTATGGAGCATAGAACCACCATAGTAATTGCCCATAGATTATCCACAATAAAATCGGCAGACATCATCTGTGTAATGGATAAAGGGGCTATAATAGAAACCGGTACTCATGATGAATTAATAAGAAAAAACGGTAAATACAAAAAATTATACGATATTCAATTTAACACAAATAAAAATTAGATACTATGTTTAATTTCACATTTCAAAATCCGACGAAATTGATTTTCGGCAAAGGAACAATAGCTCAATTGGCAGAGCAATTTGAAAAGAAAACCAAGATAATGCTCACTTTCGGTGGTGGAAGTGTAAAGAAGAATGGCGTTTACGACCAGGTAATCAAGGCTTTAACCGGACATGAAATAGTAGAATTTTGGGGCATTGAGCCTAATCCAAAAATAGAAACACTGCGCAAAGCCATTGAGCTTGGTAAGAAAGAGGGTGTAGAATTTATCATAGCAGTAGGAGGCGGTTCGGTACTCGACGGCACAAAACTCATTGCATGTGGAATATGTTACGAAGGCGATGCTTGGGATTTGGTAATGAACAACAAATTGGTAGGCAAAGCATTACCTATTGGCAGTGTTATGACGATGCCTGCTACAGGGTCGGAGATGAATTCCGGTGCCGTTATTTCATGTATTGCTACTAAAGAGAAATATGCTTTCTATTCATATCATCCAAAATTTTCCGTTTTGGATCCGGAAGTAACCTATTCTATTCCGGACTATCAGGTTTCTTGTGGAATAGCAGATACTTTCGTTCATGTAATGGAACAATATCTCACGGCGTCGGGTATTAATCCGTTGATGGACCGTTGGGCTGAAGGAATATTGCAAACGTTGATAGAAATAGCTCCGTATGTTCATGAAAAGCCATGTGATTATGAGATAATGGCACAATACATGCTCAATGCCACTATGGGACTTAACGGCTTCATTGCCATGGGAGTACCACAAGATTGGTGTACACATATGATAGGCCATGAGTTGACAGCTTTACATGGAATTACACATGGTGAGACATTGGCTATTGTGTTGCCTGGCACTATGACAGTATTAAGCGAGCAAAAGCACGACAAAATACTGCAATATGGTGAAAGAATTTGGGGCATAACCAAAGGTAGCGATGGAGAAAGAATTGCGGAAACTATTAATTGTACGGAACAATTCTTTAGAAAACTCGGATTAAAAACCAGATTATCTGAATTCAATATTGGAGAAGAGACAATTGCCGAAATTGAAAAAAGATTTAACGAAAGAGGAGTACGCTTAGGAGAGTGTAAAAACGTTACCGGTGCAGTAGCGCGTGCTATTTTAGAGTGTGCTCTATAATATATTTATTCCTTACAACTACGGAAGTAAAAATACCTTATATATCTATAAAAAGATTGTTGAGGTTATTGTCTTCGAACTTAAACGGATTTTTATCATCATATTAAAAATGAAAATACAAATTATCGGAGATTGCTGTTCTGCATGCCATCATACACATGAAGCGATAGAAAAGGCGGCTGCGGAAATCGGTGGCGATATTGAAATAGAACACGTAAATGATATTGTAAAAGTACTTCAATTAGGGGTATTACAAACGCCTGCAATCATCATAAACGACAAGGTAGTAAGTTCCGGCAAGCACTACTCCGTTGAAGAAGCCAAACAATTAATAATAGAGAATAGATAATGGATAATATCCTGTCATTATTAAGCAATTACGCCAGTAATACATCATCTCCTATATTGATGGTATTGATACTTGGTATTGTTTTTGCTCTTGACCCTTGTTTGCTCTTGACTAATATTGCCGCAATAGGCTATATCAGTCGCGATGTAAACGATAAGAAGCGCTCTTTTATCTGCGGATTGTGGTACACTTTCGGGCGAACAATTTGCTATGGATTGCTTGGAGTAGTATTAATATTATTATTACAGGCAGGTACCAATATTTCCGGTTTTGAATTATTCTTTGAAAAATGGGGAACGATAATAGTAACTATATTCATGATTATCATGGGTTTATTTCTCTGTTTTTCTGACTATATCAAATTACCACAGATAAATATTGTAAAGAACATACAGCAAACATCTTTTCACGGAAGTATAGGAGCTTTTTTATTAGGAGCAATACTTACAATGGCTTTTTGCCCTACTAATGCCGTATTATTTTTCGGAATGATGGTTCCAATATGTGTAGTATCATCTTGGGGCTATATTCTTCCATTTATCTTTGCAGCTACTACTGCTATTCCCGTTATCATAACTTCATATATTATTGCCTTTAGTCTGAATAGTATTGGCAAATATTACGAAAGATTAAAACAGATAAGTAAGTTCATGAAGATCTTCACAGGTGTATTATTTATTGTTTTCGGACTAATAATGGGGCTACAACAATATTTAGGAAAAGGGCATCATAGTCATCACCACCATCACGAGCATGAAACGGAATGCGCGGAACATCATTGCGAAGAGCATCATTGCGATGAACATGATTTTTGACTAATTTTCCAATAAATATGATTATAACGAACAAGAATATGATTGGAGTTATGGTCAATAAAAGAAAATTTTTATTTATAGCAACTGATATTTATAACAAAAAAGGCGGCTGACTATTCGATTAAAAAGTCAGCCGCTTTTTTATATTTATTGATTGCTACCTTAGGCAAAAATTTTTACCATATTATAGGTATATAATCATTCTCTTACACGTTCTACATAAGAACCGTCGCGAGTATCGATTTTGATTTTATCGCCTGCATTGATAAATAACGGAACACGAACTTCAGCGCCATTTTCTACAGTAGCAGGTTTAAGAGTGTTAGTAGCAGTATCGCCTTTAAGGCCGGGCTCGGTATAAGTAACTTCCATTATTACATGAGTAGGCATATCGGCATAAAGTATAGTTTCGCTCTCTGCATGAACAACGACTTCTAGTTCATCACCCTCTTTCATAAATTTCACACCATTTATTAATTCCGGATTAATAGAAACTTGCTCGAAAGTCTCGTTATTCATCAAATTGCAACCCATATCATCTTTATAGAGGAATTGATAAGGGCGACGCTCAATACGAACTTCTTGGACACGTACGCCGGAGTTCCAAGTTTTATCAAGGATGCGGCCGGTAGTAACATTTTTTAATTTAGTACGAACAAAAGCAGGACCTTTTCCTGGTTTTACATGTAAAAATTCTACGATAAAATAGTATTGGCCATCAATATCGAGGCACATTCCATTTTTAAAATCAGCAGTAGTTGCCATACAATCTATTAAAATTCAATTTATTAAATACTATATAATTCGGCTACAAAGGTAATCATTTTTCTTCGAACAACCAAACATATTACAAAAAGAGTTCTTTAGTTATTTTTATTTAATGGAAAGGGGGAAGAATAAAAAAGAGGGAATAATGGCAAGGGAGGGAAATAAAAAAAAGGAGAACCTCGGTAAGGGGGTTCTCCTTGAAAAGTGGCGGCGAC
>JAEDFN010000028.1 GCA_016292775.1 Paludibacteraceae bacterium | reverse complement strand
GAAAAATGTACCGACGATGTTAACTTCCTTTGCAAAATGTATGACAACGAACTCATCGATCGTCTTAATTTCGTGGTTAACAACGACTTCAAACGCCTTACTTATACCGAAGCTATCGATATATTGAAAAAAGCTGTTGCCGATGGTTATAAATTCGAGTTCCCTGTAGATTGGGGTACAGACCTACAATCAGAGCATGAGAGATATCTCGTGGAACAACATTTTAAATGCCCTGTTATTCTTACCGACTATCCTAAAGAGATTAAGTCATTCTATATGAAGCAGAATGATGATGGTAAAACAGTACGCGCTATGGATGTCCTCTTCCCTAAAATCGGTGAAATTATTGGCGGTTCTCAACGTGAAGAAGATTTGGAAAAACTTACTAAACGCGCTACTGAAATGGGAGTTCCTAATAAAGATATTTGGTGGTACCTCGATACACGCCGATTCGGTACCGCTCCTCACTCCGGTTTCGGCCTCGGTTTCGAAAGATTAATGCTATTCGTTACCGGTATGCAGAATATCCGTGATGTTATTCCTTTCCCTCGTACTCCTAAAAATTGCGAATTTTAATTTTATCAAATATTTTTTAGCCGAGATGGATTTTTACCATGTCGGCTTTTTATCTTATGCTATATCCCGATAATTTTGAACATAAAATAGGTTTCGATTCTGTACGCTCGCTTATTGATGAGAAATGTGCCGGCTCCTGGGGCGTCGAAGAAGCAGAGAAAATTTCTTTCTCTAACGACTTCGACACTATCGTTGCTTCGCTTACTTTGATAAACGAAATGATGTCGCTTATCACCGACTCAAATGCTTTGCCCGTGCCCGTTGTTATAGATTTACGCCACCAATTCGCCGATACAAAAGCAGAGGGTACTTTTTTGGAAACCAAGGATTTAATAGCATTAAAAAAGAATATTTCCACACTTCGAGAATTGGTGAAATTTATCTCTGATGCCGACCCGAATAGATTCCCCTCACTGATAAATTTCGTAAAAGATACTTTTACTTTTGCCAATATCGAAAACAGAATAGATTCTATTATAAACCGATTTGGAGATGTGAAGGATAATGCTTCTCCTAATTTGGCGCAGATAAGAAGAGATATCATAATTTCACAAAATAGTGTCTCTAAAATAATGCGTTCCGTACTCAATAAGGCGGCAGAAGATGGTCTCATAGATAAAGATGTTACCCCCTCGCTCCGTGAAGGTCGACTCGTTATCCCGGTATCGTCTATGAATAAACGCAGAATTCCCGGTATCGTCCACGATGAGTCGGCTACAGGAAAAACGGTATTTATTGAACCGACTGCCGTTGTGGAAGTTAATAATAGAATTAGAGAACTCGAAAATGAAGAGCGACGCGAAATTATCCGTATCCTTACCGAGTTTACTAATTATGTACGACCTTTTTACGACGATATCTTGAACTCTTGCCTCCTTGTGGCTAAGATTGATGCTATTCGTGCTAAGGCTCTGTTTTCTATTGATATTAAGGCAATTAAACCTTATCTATATTCCGATTGCAGAATAGATTGGTATGAAGCTCGTCATCCGCTTCTCGAAAAATCTCTAACCCGCCAAGGAAAGAAAATTCAACCCCTAAATATTCGACTGAATAAAAAACAACGTATTCTGCTCATTTCCGGTCCTAATGCCGGTGGTAAATCGGTTTGCCTTAAAACAGCCGGTCTGCTTCAGTATATGTTGCAATGCGGACTCCCAATCCCTATTCACGAGCGTAGCAATGCCGGTATTTTTCAAAGTATTTTTATCGATATCGGCGATGAACAAAGCATCGAAAACGACCTGTCGACTTACAGTTCTCACCTTATCAATATGAAGAATTGCATTAAATATAGTAATGGCAAGTCGCTCTTGTTGATAGATGAATTCGGTACCGGCACAGAACCTCAACTTGGTGGTGCAATTGCCGAAGCTGTACTTAATCGCCTAAATACCAATCATGTATATGGTATAATAACTACCCATTATACCAATCTAAAACATTATGCCGCGCAAACAGAGGGTATCGTCAATGCCGCTATGCTTTACGATAGAAATAAAATGCAACCTCTTTTTATGCTTTCTATCGGTACTGCCGGATCTTCTTTCGCTATAGAAATTGCCAGAAAAATTGGCTTGCCCGACGATGTTATCAATGCCGCTTCAAAAATTGTGGGAGAAGAGCAAATAGATTTTGATAAACACTTGCAAGATGTTGCCCGCGATAAACGTTATTGGGAACAAAAACGAGCTAAAATTAAAGAGGAAGAGAAAAAATTACAGTCACTTACCGAACATTACGATGCCCTCGTCCAAGATATAAAAAAGAAGGAAAAAGAGATTATTCGTAATGCAAAAGAGGAGGCTTCGCAAATTATTAAAAACTCTAATGCTAAAATAGAAAATACTATCAGAGCCATCAAAGAGAGTGCCGCTGATAAAAATATTACTCAAACCGAACGCCGAGAACTCGAAAATTTCAAAAAATCTTTGGATAAGCAATTAGAAAAACAGACTTCTGTTAAACAACCGCAAGATTTTCATAAGGGTGAACGCGTGAGGATTAAGGGACAGAATATTGCCGGTACTATCGATGCCGTTAATGGTAAAACCGCTATTGTTTTCTTCGGTCAGATAAAATCTACCGTAGATGTCTCTAAATTAGAGCACCTTACGGCTTCGCAATTAAAAGAGATGGAGAAATATTCTACTAATGCGGTTGCTAATGCAAAAAAAGGTTTTGATATGCGCGAACGACAACTGAATTTTAGTCAGGATATCGATGTGCGTGGTATGCGCGTGGATGAGGCTCTGCAAGCTGTAATTTATTTCCTCGATGATGCTCAGATGTTTAATGTGTCAAGAGTGAGAATATTACATGGTACGGGTACCGGTGCGTTGAAAAGCGCTATACGCGACTATCTTTACCAATCTTCTATCGTGAAATCTTTTAAGGATGAGCATGTTCAATTCGGTGGAGCCGGTATTACTGTAGTGGATTTGGCTTAATATTATCTTTACCTCCTTTTTTCGCGACTATTTTTGAAAATCAAATGTGTTCGAAAATATAGAATAATTATAGTCTGCTATCGTGTTAACAGTGGTTGCACGTAAATTAAATCGAAATTTTGGACAAAAAAAAGAGACTATGAAAAGTCATAGCCTCTAATTAAATTCTTTTTTGTACAAGAATTATGCCTCAGGGTGAATAGCCTCTGATGGACATACAGAAGCACAAGTGCCACATTCTGTACACATTGAAGGATCGATTTTGTAGATGTCACCTTCAGAAATAGCTCCTACAGGGCATTCGCCAGCGCAAGTGCCACAAGCTATACAATCGTCTGAAATTACGTAAGCCATTTGTTTTAAAAATTAAAGTGATTAGTACTAATTTGTAAGTGCAAATTTACACATATTTTTTATATCTACAATCATTTTGTACAATAAAATTTTTATTGTTTCGTTTCAATAATAATGAAAAAAATTTATCTGATTATATTTGTTATTGTTATCTCTTTGCCTTTAAAAGCGCAAAATTTGATAATGGCGGATTACAAACCGTTTCACTTCGGCTTTTGTCTTGGTATTAATATGATGGATTATGGAATAAAAAATTCTTTAATCGACCAAAATGGTATGGTTTATCAAGCCGATGTATCCCTCCCTATGCCCGGTTTTACTGTAGGTGTACTTGGTGATGTGAGGTTGAATAACTATTTTAACTTTCGACTTGTGCCTACCCTCAGTCTCGGTGAGCGTACTCTTACTTATATGAATAATCGTAATGATGAATTATATAAAACGACACTGAAATCTACAGTGATCTCAGTGCCGCTATTAATAAAATATAGTGCTGTTCGTATAAATAATTATCGCCCTTATCTGATTGCCGGGGGTGGAGTGGCTTTTGAATTGTCGCATGATAAAACAAAACCCGTCCTACAAAAATATACCGATTTTTATGTTGAAATCGGAGTGGGATGCACTTTTTATACCGAATATTTCCGATTTGCTCCTGAATTGAAGTTCTCTATCGGCCTTCGTAATGTGAATACTCCTTGGGAACAACGTCTCGAAGATACCGGTAGTTATCTCGATCCATCTTTCGAACCTTATAGCCGCGCTTTGTCTCGTTTAACTACAAGGATGTTCTCTTTGGTTTTTAATTTCGAATAGTATCTGCCACTCGTGAATTCCTTCTAATTAACGATATCCTTTTTCCCGGATTTTTTAGAGCAACTTGGTGCTACACCGCTTCTCGTTGCCGTCTATTCTTTGCCATGTTGTGTCATTATCGGTTCGTGCCTCATCGCCTACGATTGCTACCTATGCTGTGGTCGACTTTTCTGCTACCGACAATATCCCTTCGCAGGCATCTTCCAACAAATCGATAACATTCTCAAAACCTTGGTCCCCACCATAATACGGGTCCGGAACGCATGATGCGTAACTATATTTTTGGCAGTAATCAGTGATGAGCTCTATCTTTTTTGTAAACTCCAAAGATGGTGCCCGACGCTCTAATGTACGCCTGTTTTGTTCATCCATACAGATTATCCTATCAAAAGAATACCAATCTTTTTCTGTCATAGGTCGTGATATATGTGTAATATCATAACCCCTGAAGCATGCATGTGAGCGCATCCGTCTGTCGGCTTTCTCCCCCTCATGGTAATTGTCGAGTCCCGCCGAGTCAATCTCATATTTATCTGATAAGCCTTTCTCTTCCAGTAGCTTGTTCATTACTGTCTCTGCCATTGGTGACCGACAAATATTACCAAGGCAGATGAATAGTATTTTCTCTTTTGTCATACAGCTATATTTATGGCATAAAGGTTATTCCCATCCGTTATAATGAAATTTTTCTTCATCCCATTTAATTTTCGGCATATCTTCTCCTGTCGGGTATCCTACCGGGATAACGTTTAGTGGTATGATATATGAAGGTAATTGAAGAACTCTACATACCCCTTTTAATCGTTCATTATCAGGGAATACAGCAGTCCATACTGCTCCCAAACCCATGCCTTCAGCCGCCAAAAGCAAGTTCTCTGTGGCTGCAGAGCAATCTTGAATCCAAAATTGTCGTCCCTCCCCCTCAAGGGCTTTAGTCATATCACCGCATACAAGCATCGCGGCAGGTGCTTGTTCCAACATCTTGGCATATGGCAATACCGCGCATAATGAGTCTAAAATAGCTCTGTCGTCAATGGCGATTATCTGCCATGGCTGGGCGTTACGTGCCGTCGGTGCCGCCATTGCTGCTTTTGCAAGGGTTACTAATTGTTCTTTGCTTACCTTTTCTGTGGTAAAATGACGCACACTTTTGCGTGAATGAATGTTGTTTAATACCACTTCACTATTGTTACATCCTTTTCCTTCTTTCTCTTCTTTGACCGCTTGGGATGGTGTACAATAATAGAATGTAAATATTAATAAAATGATTAATACAACGTTTAAAAACTTTGAGATATTCATATTCTTATATTTTATATGTGTTTGATTTGCAAATATACAATTTTTTTCTGATTCGATTTTGCCTTCTTTCGATTTTTATTTGCGTCTTCCATAATAAATTTGTAATTTTGCACTTCATTAACATAGTGTCTTCTATTTATCCGATTTTATTTGCGTTTTAGCTATAATATCGGTGTGTGACTTCGAATTGCCACTAAGGGGTGTTTGGCACTTTATGTTGTTTATTCTGTATTATTTTGATTTGAATATATTTTAATTTTCTATATAATGAACTATAATTTAGACGAAATGATAAAATTGTGGTTTGCCGAGGATATCGGTGATGGAGACCATACTACGTTATCTTCCATCCCTGCTGATGCGATGGGCAAACAACAATTGATTATTAAAGAAGATGGTATTTTAGCCGGTGTAGAGGTTGCAAAAAGAATTTTCAATATCTTTGACCCGAATTTAAAGATGACCCAATTCTTGAAAGATGGTGATGTTGTGAAAAAAGGTGATATCGCCTTTGTAGTAGAGGGTAGTGTGCGCTCGCTGTTGCAAACCGAGCGTTTGATGCTTAATATTATGCAACGTATGAGTGGTATTGCCACTCGCACAGCCGGTTATGTGGAACTTCTGAAGGGCACTAATACTCGTGTATTAGATACTCGTAAAACTACTCCCGGTCTTAGAATGCTCGAAAAAGAGGCTGTTAAGATAGGTGGTGGCTGTAATCACCGCTTCGGTTTGTTTGATATGATTCTCCTAAAAGATAATCATGTAGATTTTGCCGGCGGTATTAAAAATGCTATCAACCGCACTCACGATTACCTCAATTCTATTGGTAAAAAATTAAAGATAGAGATAGAGGTGCGCTCTTTTGATGAAATACGTCAAGTGCTCGAAACGGGTGGGGTAGACCGTATTATGCTCGATAATTTCAGCGTTGAAGATACTCGTAAAGCCGTAGAGATGATTGGTGGTAAATTTGAAACCGAATCTTCGGGCGGAATAACTTACGATACTATTCGCTCTTATGCCGAATGCGGCGTTGACTTTGTGTCGGTAGGTGCTCTTACTCACTCTGTCAAAAGCCTGGATATGAGCTTTAAAGCCGTAAAATAATTTTCTTTCCTTAATCAATAATATAAAATCCAATCCTTATTTTCATAGCGATTGGATTTTTTTTATTTTTTTGTTTGACTCGTACCTAAGAGCATATTTTATTTTTGCATTACTATTTAATTCCCTATTGTATGAAAGAGATGATGAAAATGAAAATCGGGCTTACTATTATTCAATTCCCTATCGAATAATTGTTGAATATCAATTCGATGATAGAATTTCAAATATTAGCGTAAGATATTATCAATTCTAATATCTCAAAATAGAGCTTAAAATTTTTATAAAAAAAGGTATCCGAATTTGAAGTGAATACGAAAAGTTATTTTGCAAACTTCAGGAATCACTTTGTCGGATACCCTTTTTATTATGTGTAATAATAAATTATTTATGAGTCATAATATGCAGTACCAATTCGTCGGTAGTCATCATTCCCTCTCTGCCGATGAGTGTCATATTCTTAATAGAATCGTCTACACTATCTGTAATAATACCTTCATCTTTTGTAACTCCTTGATCTTCCATTGCCAACATAGAGCATAAAACGGCAGAAGATACACCGCTCGCCACTTTTAATGCGCAAGATGGTTTTGCACCGTCGCAAAGCATACCGGTAAGTGTGGCAGCCATATTCTTCACTGTTTTCTCTACTTTATTGTAATCACCGCCAAGGAGATATGTCAATCCGCAAGCCGAACCTGTAGCCGCTACTACACAGCCACATAATGCACTCAATCGGCCCAAACTCTGTTTAATATAAATTACTGTCAAGTGAGATAGTGTCAGTGCTCTAATCAATTGCTCTTCACTACAATTATAATCGTCACAATAAGCTACTATCGGCATCGTGGCTGAAATACCTTGGTTTCCGGAGCCGGAATTACTCATTACCGCCATGCTACATCCTGCCATTCGTGCGTCACAAGCAGCTGCTGTTCTTGATACAATATGTGTGTATGTGCTGTCGGCAAAAAAGTTCCCTTTGTACGTGCTCTTGTTCATTATACGACCTATTTGATGTCCGAAATTGTTTTTTAACGACTCCTTCGACACTGAATCATTGAGCTTTTTGGTCTCTAAAATAAAACGTATATCATCAAGCGGAGTCTCCATGGCAAAATCCCACACTTTGCGTAATGTCAATACAGGTGCATCACTCTTCTCTTCATTGTCATTATTGCCGCTTAATTCCTCTTTTAGCAATACTTTTCCATTTTCTTCGAGATATATATAATGTGTGTGGTTCGTTGCAATGATAGCACATGAGGTTTTGTCTCCGGCACTGCAATGTACTTCGATGAATAATTTCTCTTTCGTATCTTTTAAATTGATAAAAATTCTATTTTCATCAATATATTTTTTGCCATTTTCTACCGCCTCATTATTACATTCTTTTAATACCTCTAATTGATATTCACTCTTGCCGATTAATGCTCCTAATGCAACCGCTATCGGCAATCCTATCATCCCGGTGCCGGGAATTCCTACTCCCATAGCATTTTTTATTATATTGGCACTAAGAAATAGTTCGATTTTTTCCGGCTTTTCCCCAAGTAATTCAGTGGCTTTTGCCGTACATAATGATACTGCTATCGGTTCCGTACACCCGATGGCCGGTATTACTTCTTGCTTTATTAAGTTAATAATTTTTTGTGTTTCAGTATTCATAAGTGTTAGTATTGCGGTTGTAAATATTTTTATCTATATCTAAATGCAAAAGTAAATGTTTTTTTTCTTTTGACAATAGATTTCTAAAAATTTTTTGTACCTTTGCACTCAATATATTATTTAGTAATTTGCACTAATAGTATATCGATTTAGAAACAACTAAAATATGTGTCATAGTAGATATTTTATAGTTGTTCTTTTGTATAGTAATGAATTAATATGTCATTTAAAAAATAACTATCATGGTAAGAAAGAAAAAATTTATTACATGTGATGGAAATCAAGCTGCTGCTCATATTTCATATATGTTCTCAGAGGTCGCAGCTATTTATCCAATTACACCATCTTCAACAATGGCAGAATATGTTGATGAATGGGCTGCTGCAGGTCGTAAGAATATCTTTGGAGAAACAGTTCTCGTACAAGAAATGCAATCTGAAGCAGGTGCTGCCGGTGCCGTTCATGGCTCTTTACAAGCAGGTGCACTCACTTCTACCTATACTGCTTCTCAAGGTCTTCTCTTGATGATTCCTAATATGTACAAAATTGCAGGCGAATTGTTGCCTTGCGTTTTCCATGTCTCTGCTCGTACTTTAGCAAGTCATGCTCTCTGTATTTTCGGTGACCATCAAGATGTTATGGCTTGTCGTCAAACAGGCTTCGCAATGCTCGCAGAGGGCTCCGTACAAGAGGTTATGGACCTTGCCGGTGTCGCTCACCTCTCTACTATCAAGAGTAGAGTGCCTTTTATTAATTTCTTTGACGGTTTCCGTACTTCTCATGAAATACAAAAAATAGAAATGCTTGAAAATGAGGACTTGGCAGACCTTATCGATCAAAAAGCCCTCGCTGAATTCCGTAGCCGTGCCCTTACACCTGAGCACCCTGTTTCTCGCGGTATGGCAGAGAATCCTGACCATTTCTTCCAACATCGTGAGGCTTGCAACCCTTATTACGAAAATGTTCCGGAAGTTGTGGAATATTATATGGGTAAAATTTCAGAGATTACAGGCCGCTCTTACCACCTCTTCGATTACTATGGTGCTAAAGATGCAGAACGTGTTATCGTTGCTATGGGCTCCGTTACCGAGGCTATTCGCGAAACAGTTGATTACCTTATGGCTAATGGCGAAAAGGTAGGTCTTATCGCTGTTCACCTCTATCGCCCTTTCTCTGCTAAACACTTCCTCGCCGCTCTCCCTCAAACAGCAAAACGTATCGCTGTGCTCGATCGTACTAAAGAGCCGGGTGCTAATGGCGAACCTCTTTACCTCGATGTTAAAGATGTGCTCTATGGTAGAGAAAATGCCCCTATCGTTGTTGGTGGTCGTTATGGTCTCGGTTCTAAAGATACTACCCCTGCTCAAATTTTGTCAGTATTCGAAAATCTTGCTCTTCCTACCCCTAAAAACTTATTTACTATCGGTATAGAAGATGATGTTACTTTCTCTTCTCTCCCTAAACGCGAAGAGATTGCTCTCGGTGGCGAAGGCATGTTCGAAGCTAAATTTTATGGCCTCGGTGCCGATGGTACCGTGGGTGCTAATAAAAACTCAGTGAAAATTATCGGCGATAATACCGACAAACACTGCCAAGCTTATTTCTCTTACGACTCTAAAAAATCAGGCGGTTTTACCTGCTCTCACCTCCGCTTCGGTGATTCTCCTATCCGCTCTACTTACCTCGTTAATACTCCTAATTTCGTAGCTTGCCACGTTCAAGCTTACCTTAGAATGTATGACGTTACTCGCGGTTTACGTAAGAATGGTACTTTCCTCCTCAATACCGTTTGGGATGAAAAGGGCCTTATCGAAAACCTCCCTAATAAAGTCAAGAGATATTTCGCACAAAATAATATCACCGTTTACTATATTAATGCTACTCAAATAGCTCAAGAAATCGGCCTCGGTAACCGTACTAACACTATCCTTCAATCTGCTTTCTTCCGTATTACTAATGTAATCCCTGTAGACCTTGCTGTTGAACAAATGAAGAAATTCATTATGAAATCGTATGGTAAGAAGGGTGAAGATGTAGTAAATAAAAACTATGCCGCTGTCGACCGTGGTAATGAATATCATACTCTTACTATCGATCCAAGTTGGGCTAACCTTACTGATAATGATGTGGTTGCTAATAACGACCCTGCATTTATCAACGAAGTTGTTCGCCCTATTAATGCACAAGATGGCGACTTACTCAAGGTTTCCGCTTTCAAGGGTATTGAGGATGGTACTTGGCAACCGGGTACTGCTAAATACGAAAAACGCGGTGTGGCTGCTTTCGTACCTACTTGGAATGCTGAAAACTGTATCCAATGTAATAAATGTGCATACGTTTGCCCTCACGCTTGTATCCGTCCATTCGTATTGAACGACGAAGAAAAAGCCGGATTCAATGCCGATACTCTCGAAATAAAAGCCCCTGCCGCTCTTAAGGGTATGCATTTCCGTATGCAAGTAGGTGTGCTCGACTGTCTCGGTTGTGGCAACTGTGCCGATGTTTGTCCGGGTAACCCTAAAGCCGGTGGCCCTGCCCTCAAAATGGTTCATATCGAGGATGAACTCGACGAAGCTGCTAATTGGGATTATCTCGTTAAGAATGTTTCTTCAAAACAAAACCTTATCGATGTTAAGGCTAATGTGAAAAATTCTCAATTCGCTACTCCTCTCTTCGAATTCTCCGGCGCTTGCTCCGGCTGTGGCGAAACACCTTATGTTAAATTGATTACTCAATTGTTCGGCGACCGCCAAATGGTGTCTAACGCTACCGGTTGCTCTTCTATTTATTCCGGATCTGTGCCTTCTACTCCTTATACCGTTAACGAAAAAGGTCAAGGTCCTGCTTGGGCTAACTCCCTCTTCGAAGATTTCTGCGAATTTGGCCTCGGTATGACTATAGCTAATGAAAAAATGCGTACCCGCCTCGTGGAATTGATGACTAAAGGACAATCTTGCTCTTGCTGCTCCGATGAGTTGAAACAACTCTTTAAAGAGTGGATCGAGAAAAAAGATAATGCCGAAGAGTCTCGTAGATTGGCAGATACTATCCTCCCTAAAGTAAAAGAGTGTAATTGCGATATATGTAAGCAAATTGCAGAATTCGGTCACTACCTCGTAAAACGTTCTCAATGGATTATTGGTGGTGATGGTGCCTCTTATGATATCGGTTATGGTGGTCTCGACCATGTCATCGCTTCCGGTAAGGATGTAAATATCCTCGTTCTCGATACGGAAGTATATTCTAATACCGGTGGTCAAGCTTCTAAAGCTACCCCTGTCGGTGCTATTGCTAAATTCGCCGCTGCCGGAAAACGTGTTCGTAAAAAAGACCTTGGTATGATTGCTACTACTTATGGCTATGTATATGTTGCACAAGTAGCTATGGGTGCCGACCAAGCTCAATGCCTTAAGGCTATGCGCGAAGCTGAGGCTTATCCGGGTCCTTCTCTTATCATCGCTTATGCCCCTTGTATCAACCACGGTCTTAAAGCCGGTATGGGTAAATCTCAAGCCGAAGAAGAGGCTGCAGTTAAATGTGGTTACTGGCACTTGTGGAGATACAATCCTATGCTCGAGGCAGAGGGTAAAAACCCATTCTCTCTCGATAGCAAAGAGCCTGATTGGAGCGAATTTAAAAACTTCCTCAAAGGCGAGGTTCGCTATGCTTCTGTTATGAAACAATATCCTGCAGAGGCTGAAGAACTCTTCAATGCCGCCGAAGAAAATGCTAAATGGCGCTATAAGAGCTATCAACGCATGTTAGGTAAAGGCTGGGAATTATAATTCGATCAATAATTATTAAATAATAGAGCGGTGCTCGTTTTTCGGGCACCGCTCTTTTTTATATATCTCTATGTATGTTAACTTCCGAATGCGACCCTTTTTGCGTAAGCTCTATCTTTGTGGATATCCTCTCTCTTAGGGTCTCTACGTGACTGATTATTCCTATTTTCTGACCTCCAATCTCATGAAGTTTTACCAAGGTGTTCATCACACTCTCTAATGTGTTGTTGTCGAGTGTGCCAAAGCCTTCATCAATAAAGAGTATGTTGCTACTCTGTAATCTGTTGTTTAAATTCGATAATCCTAAGGCTAATGCGAGGGAGATGATGAAACTCTCTCCTCCCGACATCATATTCACCGGCCGCCTCCTGCCTCCCATATAGTTGTCAATTACTTCGATATTCAGGCTGCTCGATTGACAAGATAATCTGTATCGGTCACTTATTTTTATTAAATAGTCGTTGGATTTGTTTAACAACTCTCTCAGAATGTAACTTTGTGCTATCATTCGCAATTTCTTTCCTTCCGAATCTCCAAAGGTTTTGTCCAACCTGTTGTACAGTTCGTAATTCTCTCTTGCTTTGTCGCACACCTCTTTTTGTAAGGCGTATTGCTCGATATTATGTTTGTCGTTGTTTAATATTGTATGTATTTCAGATATACTACCTATCGTTTTCTTTTTATATTCTTCCAATTCGTCAATTTTATTTTCACAAGTACCGATACTCATATTAATACTCTCTTTATCTTGTGTTGAGATGTGTTGCTCTAAAACCTTTTCTCGGTCTTTGATAATTGCCTCTATTTGTTGTATCTCATTATCTATCAATTCTATCTCTGTTTTGTACCGAGAAATGGTCTCTTTTCCTATATTTCCCAATTCTAAGAGATATTCTTTACTGATATCGTTTTTGATGATATATTCCGTCAACTGTTTTTCCGCTTTTTCTATGACGCTTTTAGTGTTGGAAATGTTGTTTTCTGTTCTTACAAGGTTGTCGTAAATTGTTGATGTAGTGTTACATATCTCTTCCAAGGTGCGTTGTGATAGTGTGTTGCGCAGTTCTATATTACCTATAGTTGAGATAGTATTATCTTGAAATAAATTTTTTATCTTGTCACAGTTCTTCTTTGCTTCTGAAATTTCAAAGTTGTTTTTATCTATCTCTTTATTGTAACTCTCTATTTTACTTACCAGTTCATTGAATGAGTTCTGCTTTTCTGTTAATTTGTTTTTTATATCAAGTAAGTTATCGCTTTGATTATAGAATCGATATAGTGGCGTAGCATTTATTTGTATTTGCTCGCTTCTAATGTATTGTTCATTGCTGTTTATCAGCTCTTTGATAGTGTTTATATTGTTGTTGATGCCGATAATGCTTTGAGTTATATTGTCTGCCTTGCTTCTCTCTTTGTTTAATTCTTCGTTTTTTATCTGTATCTGTTTGTTTGTTGTTTTATACTCACCATAATAATTGTTGTATTGTTGTATCTCTTTTGATAAATTTGATATGGATAATCTTGTGTCTTCAAGTTTGTTATCTATTATCTCTTTGCTGATACCATTACAATCTATGTTTAATGATGATAATAAATCTTTGAGTTTACTTGAGTTATTATTGATTTTGTCTTTAAGTTTACTGTTGTTTTCTTCAATGTTTTTTATAGTGTTTTGAATGTTGTATAATTCTAATAATGTGTTTTGGTATTTTTGTTCTAATGCTGTAACCTCCGCTTTGGCTTTGTCGAATTCCTCTTTTATTTTAACAGTCAATCTGTTAATGTCGTCTTCTGCCGGCAGAGAGGAGATAATTTTTCCACATACGGGACATGGATCTCCGGCTTGTAAATTTGCACGGATGGATGCAATTTGTTCTGCCGCATCGTTATAAATTCTTTTACTTTTGCTTATGTTGTCTAAATTATTTTTCGCCCTTTCTATCTCTATGGTTTCTGATGATAATATCTGTTTTTTAGTCTCTATCTGTTTTTGATTTTCTTCTAACAGATTGATATTATTCTTATGTGTAGCCTCGTCGTTAATATTTTCCAGGTAGATAGAAGATGCTTCTTGTAATTGCAATTGTTCCTCTTTTTTGCTTTCAATATTTTGAGATAATCTGTTTATATCTATATTTTCTATCTTATTTAATTGTTCTTGTGCTTTAATGTTTAGTTCGTTCAGCTCGTCGGAAATTATTTTAATTACACTCTCAATTTGCTGTTTTGTAGGTTCTATATCTATCAGCGATTGTGAGAGGTGTGTCAATTCTTGCTTTTTTGTATTTATTTCATTTCGAATGTTTGTTATCCTGTCAATACTTCCGAATATTGCCGGTGCTTGGTCGTACAACTCTTTTTCCCCTTTCCTTTGTTCAAAAATTGTGGTTAACTTTATAAGTCTATCTTGTTTCTCGTTCAATAACCTTTCGTGATATTGTAAATCTGAGTATATATTGCAGAAATCTTTATACAATATCTCCTTGTATGAATTGTATTTAGTAAGAATTTCTTTATTGTCATTATTGGTTTTTAATAAATTTATTTGTTCGGTATGACGTTCGAAATCAGATACATATCTTTTTTTACTTAAGAAAGTATCGTCTTTTTTAGAGCTTGTTATTTGAAGAGTTTGTTTGTTGTCTTCAATTTCTTTTTCTATATCTGCTTTAGTATTAAACCATTGTTTGATGACTCTGAATTGAGATAGTTGTTTTTCAATTGATTGTTGTGTGTTTAGGAGTTCTGCTATATGGTTTGCATATTCTTCTTTCTCTTCATCACTAAGGGTTTGAATATTTTTAAGGGCTATCTCTTCTTCTTTGTATTTGTTTTCGGCATCTCTACTTTTCTCAAATATCTTTCTACCGATTTTTGAATATATATCAGTACCTGTAATTTTCTCTAAGATGGAACTTTTCTCAGCATCATCGCTTTTTAAAAATTTTGTGAATTCACCTTGGGCAAGAAGGGTAGTGCGGCAGAATTGACTATAGTCGATATCAATAGCTTCCTTTATTTTTCTATCTATATCTCCTTTTTTCTCTAAAATAGTATTGCCGTATTCCAAAGTGCGTTTTGATGAGTCTATTTTGTCGGTTTTCTTGTATCTAAAGGCAATTTTTGCTCTGTATGTTACTTTGTCATTTCCGATAAACTCCAAAATAGAGTACCCCTCTTTGGTGCCTCTTCTAAGGTATTGTCGCTCGTCGGAAAGCCGTATATCTTCTTGGTCGGTAGATGATTTCTGTGGTGACGACTGTAACCTCGGGGTTGTGCCGAATAGAGATAATGCAATGCAATCCAAGATGGTGGATTTCCCGGTTCCCATAGTGCCACATATCAAAAAAAGTGATGCATCGGATAGTGGCTCTGAATTAAAATCTATTGTGGCATCTTCTATAGATGCAATGTTGTGAATGATTATTTTGTTGAGTATCATAATGTTTCGTTTGTCTCTTTGATTATTTTATTTAATAAATCTATCATCTCCGGCTCCATTTTTACATGGTTCCGCTCTTCATAAAATATTTTTGCCAATTCTATAGGAGAGATGCTTTTTATCTCTTCGGTGTTGAAAATTTTTTTGTCGCTCTCTTCTTCCTGATTATGTTCTAAAGTGGTTTTTGTCAAACAGAATTTCAAGTTCTCTTTTGTAGAAATGATATTTAATAATTCATTTTGACAATTGTTTGGCAGATAATCTTTTACTAATATGTTCAGTCGTAAATATCCGCTTTTGTCGGGATTGAATTCGTTAAGTATTTTTATCACCTCTTCGAAAGGAGCAGGTTGTGCAGGTAGTGTATACATCTTCTCTTTCTGTTCGATTACTATCTCTCTTAATTCTTCGATGCTATTGATACTATTTGAGGTGATGACGGTTACTGAATGTGGGTAATTTTCATCGAAATTAATATGTAATGCACTGCCGCTATATCTTATTATCCTGCCTTGGTTGAGTAATGTTTGTGGATAGTGAATATGTCCTAATGCTATGTAACTGAAGTAATTACCAAACGAATCGGTGCTTTCGCAGTCTATTCCTCCAATATTATTAAGGTCGTGTCCTGTAAAATTGCTGTTCTGTACAGCTAAATGTCCCATCATAAATAGTGGTTCGTTTGAAATATTCTTCTGCCGTACTCTTTCTTGTATCTGTTTGAAAATATCTATATCCAATAAATATCGATAGGGTATTGTTGCTACATATCCTTTTCCCGGGATGTAGTCTATCAAATCATCGAGAATAGGTTTTTTATCGTTATCGTATTTTATAGTGCCACAAATTTTTACGTTTGCTAATTTCCAAACTTGCCGGGTTGCTTCGAGTTGTGTATAGCTGTCATGATTTCCTGCAATGACGTATATTCGCATCGATGTACAGCTCTTGTGTAAATTTATTAATGCATCAGTGTAAAGTTTTGTAGCTGAATTTGAGGGTAAAGAGGTGTTGTATACATCTCCGCTTATTAATAGTGCATCGGGTTTTTCTTGCTCCACAATGCTGTTCAGCTGATCGAAAAAGAATTTATGCTCTTCGCTACGGTCGTAATTATAAAAAGATTGACCGATATGCCAGTCGGCAGTATGTATTACTTTCATCTATTCACCTCCTACCGTTAGATTGTTTACAAGCACAGATGGCATTCCGCATGATACAGGGCAATTTTGTCCGTTTTTGCCGCACATCCAAGTGGCATTGCTTATTTCTAAATCATTTCCTACCATAGAGATATTCGCCAATGCTTCCGGCCCGTTTCCAATTACATTGATGTCTTTTATCGGTGTGGTAAGTTTCCCGTTTTCTATCATATATCCCTGTTTTACATAGAATGTGAAATTTCCTGCACCAATCTCTACTTCCCCGTTGGAATACGATTCCACAAAAACTCCTTTGTTCACCTCTGCTATCATCTCTTCTAATGAATGATTGCCGTTTTCCATATATGTAGATCGCATTCGTGGAATTGGTTCTTTGCGGAAGGACGATCTGCGCCCGTTACCCGTCGGCTTTACTCCGAAATGTCGTGCCGAAATCCTGTCATGTAAAAAACCTGTCAATACACCATTGGTAATTAAATGGGTTTTCTCTCCTTCAACGCCTTCGTCATCGAAATTTATCGAGCCCCTGTTGAATGGTATTGTGCCGTCGTCTACAATCGTAATTTCCGAATTGCATATCTTATTGCCTAATTGATTGCAAAATACGCTTGTTTTTTTGCGAATAAAGTCTGCTTCAAAAGTGTGCCCTATTGCTTCGTGAAGCAATATTCCACTTTCTCCGCACCCCATCACTACAGGCATCTTGCCCCCTTGTGGTTTTGTGGAGATAATGTTGAGTCGTGCTCTATCTACCAGCTCTTTGGCCATCTTTTCTATCATCTCTTCATCAAAAAATTCATATCCTTTTAAGAATGATTTTGAAATATTGGCATTGCCGGTTTTTTCGCCGTCAACTATTATACATGATACCGATAAATTCGCCGTTGGCCTGATGTCTGCATAAATGTCGCCTTCAGAATTGATAAATAATATTTTTTTTGTTTCGTTACTGAAATTGATTTTTATATTCGAAATATTACCCTCTATACTTTTTATCTTGCTGTTGAGTAAATCCAAATATCTGCTTTTATCATTCGTGGTATAATCGTCCCAACTCTTTAATATCGGGTATCTATTGTTTTTTATCTCAAGAAAATTTATGTTTACCGGTGCAAAAACAATATTCCCGTCCGAAATTTTATTGGCAAAATTTGCTGCTTTTATCAAATCTTTAGGCGTGATTATCTCGGTGTAGGCATATCCGGAATGCTCGTCGGAAACCACTCTTATTCCTGCTCCGGAATCAAGATCTTCGTATGCATAGTCGATTTTATCCTCTTTATATATGATGGCGTTTGTGGTTGTATATTCAATATAAATGTCCGCATAGGTGGCTTTCCTACTCATGGCTACGGATATTGCTTTTTGTAAATCGTTGATTGTTAATTTGAAAAAATCGAGTGCTTTGTTGATGCTGATTGCTTGTTCCATATGTTGTAATAGTGTGTCTTTTTATTAATTATTTTCGATTGCGAATTTACGAAAAAAATATTACTTTTGCGATTGATTTTATAAATATAAATAAAGGTATGAAGTTTTTTTATCGCACATTATTATTCTTTGTCGTTGCTATCTCTTTGGCTCTGTTTACCTCTTGTAAATCAAAGGTAAAAGTGCTTGAAGATGGTTTGAGTTTTTGTGAGGCTGTTTATGCCGATTATGATGTTATCTATATTTCGAATTTCGGCGTGGATTCTCTTTCTAATATTCCAAGTAATAAAGGCTACATTTTGAAATATGATGGAGAAAAATTTGACACTTTACAGGGTCTTGAAGGTAAATTATCAACCCCAAGGGGATTAGTCAGAGCGGGAAATTTTTTATATGTCGCCGATTATAATCGTATTCACGCAGTGAATTTATCGTCAGCAGAACCTAAAATAATTTCTATCCCTCTCCCGAGTGAAGATGTTGTTGTTAATCATCTGTTGGTGGTTGATGATGTACTCCTTATTTCAGTCTCAAATTCCAACCATATTTTGGCTTTGATGTTGAAGGATGATGGCGCACCTCAAATCAGTGGTATTCAACTGTATTTTTCCGTGCCGGGTCCAAACGGAATGGCATTGCATAATGGTAAATTGTATATTGGTAGTTACAATTGTAAAGGAGAAAATCCTACCGCTGAAAATGTTATTTATGTAGTGGATGATTTTAATAACCCCGTTCCGAAACCTTTTATTTCTCGTGTCGGCCAATATGATGGTCTTGCTGTTGATGGTAATTGGCTCTATTTTACCGATTGGATAGGGGGTACTGTTGGTAAAATTAATTTAAACAATTCCGACCAAATCGTTATTATAAATCACGACTTTTCTCTTATAGGTCCGGCTCAAATTACTTTTTATCACGGATTTTTGTGCATTCCCGACTTGATTCAAAGTAAAATATTTATGATTAATGATTAGGATGTGTATAAAAATATGTTATTTATGCTTTTTAAAAATGTTGTAAGGCATATTTTTGTTTCTCCGGAATGTTTTCAATATCGTATCCGGTTTAATTTATAATTATTTGATTTAATGTTAATTGATTTGTAATTTTATTTTTTCATCATTATAGTATCGTTTAAATTAATGTTAAATCATAGTTAAATGGTATTTATCGTTTGGTAGGTCTAATATAAAACCATACCTTTGCACCGCAAAGTAGATGTAACTCGAAATGTAGTTAATAATCATGGAGGTTTTTTTATAGATTATAGATTATAGATAATGTGGGCGGAAATCTTGCGTGAGCAAGATTTCCGTTTTTTTATTCCCTTAATATAGTATTTTCAACATTAATTTTTTTTATTATATAATATATAGGCTGATTATTTCGTTAAAATACTTTACATATATGTGAATAATTTGTATTACCTTTGTTGCCCAAATTTTCTATTATGGAAGAGAAGAAAAGAAATAAAGAAATCTATCGCGTAACTTTAGTTGGTAGTGTTGTAAATTTTATTTTGCTTGTTTTTAAGTTCGTTGCAGGTATTGTAGGTCATAGTGCTGCTATGATGGCAGATGCAATTCACTCTTTATCCGATTTTATTACAGATATTATTGTAGTGGTTTTTGTGAAAGTATCGTCCAAACCGGAGGATGCCGATCATCATTATGGTCATGGAAAATACGAAACTTTAGCCACTGCCATCATCGGATTGGTACTGCTCGTTGTTGGAGCGGGTATCTTTTATAATGGTGCCGAGATGATATATCTGTTTTTTAAGGGTGGGGAACTTCCCGAGCCGTCTTTACTCGCTTTGATTGCTGCTTTGGTATCTATTGTGTCAAAAGAATTGGTATATCAATATACGGTATATAAGGGTAAAAACCTCAATTCGAAGAGTGTAGTGGCTAATGCATGGCACCATAGAAGCGATGCTCTCTCATCTATCGGCGTGGCATTGGGCATCAGCGGTGCTTTGGTGCTCGGTGATAAATGGCGTGTACTTGACCCTCTTGCTGCTGTTATTGTCAGCATTTTTATTGTTAAGGTATCTATACAACTCATTAAGCCTTGTATCGATGAGTTGATGGAGAAATCTCTCAGTGCCGATGTGGAGAAGGAAATCGTTGATATCGCCCTTTCATGCAACGGCATTAAAGCCCCTCATCATCTACGAACTCGCCGTATTGGTAATCATATCGCTATAGATATTCACGTTATGATGCGTGGCGATATCACTCTTACTGAGGCTCATAATATTGTCTCTGTTTTAGAAGGCAAATACAAAGAGAGGTTCGGTAATAATTCTTATATATGTATCCATTTCGAACCAATTGATTCTCAAACTGAGTGATTTATTTGGAATAATTACCTTGCCAATAAGATTTGCCAAATAAAATACAATCCAATAAGATATTATTCTATGGCAAAGTGTGTATCGTGATGTATATGGGCATTGCATTGTATTAATTTTTTTGTGTAAATCATTTTCTGTATAAAAATTTGGTGGTGTAATTTATTATTCGTACCTTTGATGTGAATTTAAAGTTTTAATCTATGGAAAATCAAACTCCGACTCCTCATATAGAGGCAAAATATGGCGAAATTGCCAAAACGGTTCTCATGGCAGGTGACCCGCTACGTGCTAAATTTATGGCAGAGAAGTATTTGGAAAATCCCGTGCAATTCAATAATGTACGCGGTATGCTCGGCTTTACCGGTAAGTATAATGGAAAACCGGTTTCTATTATGGGACATGGTATGGGAATCCCTTCAATAGGTATATATTCCTACGAATTATTCAATTTTTATGATGTAGATACTATTATTCGTGTCGGATCTGCCGGTGCTTATGATACTTCTCTTCATCTTGGCGATATCGTAATAGCAATGGGCGCATGTACAAATAGCAATTATGCTCATCAATACGAACTTCCCGGTACTTTTGCTCCTATCGCTGATTTCGATTTGGTAAATAAGGCTGTTGATGTGGCTAAACAATTGAATATTAACTATAAAGTGGGTAATATCCTGTCGAGTGATACTTTTTATGAAGATGCTTCTTCTGCAAAAAAATGGCAGAAAATGGGCGTTCTCGCTGTTGAAATGGAGGCTTCCGCTCTTTATATGAATGCTGCTCGTGCCGGTAAAAAAGCCCTTACTATCTGCACCGTAAGCGATTGTATCTTTACCGGTGAAGCTACTACTTCAGAGCAACGTAGAACCGCCTTCACCAATATGCTCGAAGTGGCTCTGAGAATTATCTAATCTTTTAAGTAATATCTATTTTTATCCTGATATCATTCCGCAATACATCAGTTTGTGTTGCGGTTTTTTATATCGTTGTCAACACATTGTACCTATAATGCGGCGTTTGACTTTAATAATCTGTATTATTTGTTCATAATTAGATGTGATAATTGTTTTTTGTAAAAAATAAGTGGTGCGCATATTTTGTTCTAAATGTCTAATTCTCAGCATTATTAATTGTATTTCTATTATAGTTTATGTATGCTTTTTTATTTGAGAAAAAAAATGTAACTTTGCAAACTAACAGTGTGCAATACATTTCTAGTTGTATAGTAGGTAATTTAATTGTATTTAATATCAATAATAGATGAAAAAATTTAAAGAGTATTCTTCTTTTAATCTGTCTAATGTTAATAAAGAGATATTGAAAGAGTGGGATAAAGAAAATTTATTCCATAAGAGTATTGACGAACGTGATGGTTGCCCTTCTTTTGTATTCTATGAAGGCCCTCCATCAGCAAATGGTATGCCGGGTATTCACCACGTAATGGCTCGTACTATAAAAGATACTTTCTGCCGTTATAAAACTATGAATGGTTTCCAAGTTCGCCGTAAAGCCGGTTGGGATACTCATGGGCTTCCCGTAGAATTGGGAGTTGAAAAACGCCTCGGTATCACTAAAGAGGATATAGGTAAAAAGGTATCTGTGGATGACTATAACAATGCTTGCCGCTCCGATGTGATGAAATATACTCGCGAGTGGGAGGATCTTACCCATAAAATGGGATATTGGGTAGATATGGATCATCCTTATATTACTTATGATAATAAGTATATCGAAACGCTTTGGTTTTTACTTAAACAATTATATAATAAGGGATTACTTTACAAGGGTTATACTATCCAGCCCTATTCACCGGCAGCAGGTACCGGTCTTTCAACTCATGAACTGAACCAACCGGGATGCTATCGCGATGTTAAAGATACTACTTGTGTTGCCCAATTCAAAGTTAAGGGCTCTTTGAAGGCGTTTCCTAATTTAAAGGGTGATGTTTATTTTCTTGCTTGGACTACTACTCCATGGACTTTGCCTTCTAATACTGCTCTTTGTGTCGGTCCGAAAATTGAGTATGTTGCCGTTGATAGCTTTAATCCTTATAATGCGAAACGCGCTGTTTTTATCGTGGCAAAACCTCTTATCAACTCTCATTTCAACCCGAAGGGTGCAGAGTTGGATATGGATTCTTATAATGCGGGCGATAAAATAATCCCTTATCGCGTACTCGGAGAATGTATGGGTCCGGACCTTGTTGGTGCTGAATACGAGCAACTTATCCCTTGGGTTAACCCGGGTGAAGGCGCTTTCCGTGTTATCCAAGGCGATTATGTAACTACCGAAGATGGTACCGGTATCGTACATATCGCCCCTACTTTTGGTGCCGACGATGCTTTCGTTGCTAAAAAAGCCGGCGTGCCTGGCCTTATCATGATTACCAATAAAGGCGAACAACGCCCTATGGTGGACATGACGGGTAAATTCTTCGTTATCGAAGACCTCGATGCCGATTTCGTCAAAAAAGCCGTAGATGTTGAAAAATATAAAGAATATGCAGGTAGATTCGTGAAAAATGCTTTCGACCCTAATCTTACCGATAAGGACGAAACTCTTGACGTTGCTATCTGCATGATGCTTAAACAGCAATCTCTCGTTTTCAAAATCGAAAAGCATGTTCACAATTACCCTCACTGCTGGCGTACCGATAAACCTGTATTGTATTATCCTCTCGATAGCTGGTTTATTCGTACTACTGCTTGTCGCGACAGAATGATTGAATTGAACAATACTATCAATTGGAAACCTCAATCCACAGGTACCGGTCGTTTTGGTAAATGGCTCGAGAATTT
>JAEDFN010000027.1 GCA_016292775.1 Paludibacteraceae bacterium | reverse complement strand
TTTATACATAATGCACCCCAAAAGTTTTGTGTCTAACTTTTGGGGTGCACTTCAACTCGCTCGTGAGGTTTTTTTTATAAATGTGTCCTTATGAATAATTATTACAAGCAAAGAAAGTGAGGTAAATACTGCAATATGTCCAATAAAATTATTACATTTGCAAGTTATATACATTGATATATTGTGTTCGTATAATTATATTGTTAAGTAGTTGATAATTAGTTTAATATTATTATATATGGGTAATATAGGATTGATAATTGAGCAGGAATATCGTAATAGAGTGGTGAAAAAATCGTTTATTTTACTAACTATTTTGATGCCGATATTGTTTGCCGCTCTTATTTTTGTGCCTCTTTGGCTTGCGTCTATTGAGAGTGATGAAGTACAAAATATCGCCGTTGACGATCAAACGGGGTTGTATGGAGAGGTTTTTGAAAATATGTCAAACTCTTCTTTCAATTTTATTTTGCTCGATACCGTTGTAGGAAATAATGTTGAAATGGTTCAATCGAGCAACTCTTATGATGCGATGATTATTGTTTCCGCTGATTTAGCAAAAAATCCTAATGCTATCTCCTATTATGGAGAGAAAATGGCTTCCGGCAGCCTCATTTCCGTTGTGGAGAATTCACTTTCCGATTATGTTGAAAAACAGAAATTAGCTTCCTATAATATTCCGAATATAGAAAAGATTATTGAGGATTCGCACACCGATGTCAATATGGCTACTTACAAGTTCAATGATGCCGGTGGGGTGTCTGCCTCTAATTCCGATATTGCTTCCGTTATTGGTATCTTGGCTACGGTGCTGATATATATGTTTATTTTTACCAGCGGTAGTATGGTGATGCAGTCTATTATTCAAGAAAAGGTTAATAGAGTAGTGGAGGTTATGATTTGTACCGTGCGCCCTTGGCAACTGATGTGGGGTAAAATTATTGCCGTTGCTTTGGTGTCTTTAACTCAAATGCTTATTTGGCTTGTCATGACGTGCGCTCTGGTTTATGTGGGCGGTAGTATGACTGGTTTTGATGTAATTGGTTCCGCCGCTGCCGTAGATACTGCCGCCGTTCCTACTGCCGATATGTCGGAATTTGAGTCGATAATATATACTGTTACTTCTATTAATTGGTTTTATATCGCCACTCTTTTTGTTATCTACTTTGTACTCGGCTACTTGCTTTATGCTTCTCTTTTCGCCGCTGTCGGTTCTGCCGTTGATAATGAAGCCGATACTAATCAATTCTTAATGCCAATTACTATTTTGGTGCTCTTCGCTCTTTATGCAGGAATGTATAGTGCCGAAAATCCTGATGGCCCTCTCGCCTTCTGGTGCTCGTTAATTCCCCTCACTTCCCCTATCGTTATGATGGTAAGAGCTCCTTTTGAAGTGCCTATGTGGCAAATAATTACTTCTATCTCTTTGCTTTTTGTTACTCTTTTGTTTACCGTATGGTTCTCTTCAAAAATATATCGTGTCGGTATTCTTATGTATGGTAAAAAACCTTCTTGGAAAGAGATTATCAAATGGCTGAAATACTGATATGATTAACAAAAAAATTACCATAGCAATATCAGCAGGCTGGTATGATGGGTATAATAAACTCAATCCGCCTTATGTACAGTCGATTATTGATGCCGGTGCCCTGCCTCTTATTATTCCGGTAACGGATAATGCCGCTCTTGTTGAAGAGATGCTGCAAATGGCTGATGGCTTGTTACTTACCGGTGGTGGTGATTTCGACCCGAAATATTGGGGCGAAGAGATTATACCTCAAAGTAATACCCCTTCCGCCGAAAGAGATGCCTTTGATTTACTATTGGTCAAACTCGCATATCGATTGTCTATGCCCGTACTCGGTATTTGCCGTGGTATGCAGGCAATAAATATCGCTTTCGGTGGCTCTGTTATACAAGATATTTATACTCAACTTGATGGAGATTTATTGAACCATTCTCAAAAAACTCCGCGAAATACCGCTTCTCACTCGGTGGCAGTGGCTGAGAATAGTTTACTGAAGGTTATTACCGGTGCTAACGAATTGCCGGTGAATTCTTTCCATCACCAAGCAGTGGGTAGGATAGCTTCAAATTGTGTCGTCTCCGCTACATCTCCCGACGGCGTCGTTGAGGCAATAGAGATGCCTTGTCATAGAATGGTGGCGGTGCAATGGCATCCCGAAGAGCTCTATCTGGTAGATCAAAAGCAGAATAATCTTTTTAAATGGCTCATCAACGAAGCTCGACTTTATGCCGATGCTCGTGATATTCATCGAAATAATATCGTTGTTGATTCTCATACGGATACTCCTATGGTATGGACGCCTTCTACAAATCTTGGCGAGTGGAATGATGAGAATGATGTTCGCGTGGACTTTAAAAAGATGTATGCAGGCGGTGTAGGGCTCACTTTTATGGTAGCATACCTCCCTCAATATAATTTGTTGGCTGATGATTATGCCGATAAGGCTAAGGAGGCTTTCAATACTGCGGTGAATATCTTTGCCGGATTGAAAAAACAGGTGGATGATAATGCCGATTCAGTGCGTTTTATCTCTTCCCCGGAGATGTTGACCGCCGATAATAATGTCGATGACCGGAAACCGTCGGTATGTTTCGGCCTCGAAAATGGCTTCGCTCTTAATGGTAACCCGGAGAATGTTGATTTCTTCTTCAACCTCGGGGTGCGATATATTACTCTTTGCCATAACGGGGATAATGACTTGTGCGATTCCGCTAAGGGTAATAATACTCATGGCGGTCTCTCAAAACTTGGCCGTGAAGTGGTGAAAAGGATGAATGATTTGGGAATGATAATAGATGTATCCCATGCTGCGGATTCTACTATTAGGGATGTTCTTACTTTGAGTAAATATCCCGTTGTGGCAACCCATACCTCTTGCCGTCAAATCTGTAGCCACGTGCGTAATATGCCTGATGATTTGATAAAGAAATTGGCTGATAAGGGTGGCTCCCTACAAATTTGCCTCTATAATTGGTTCCTTGCAGATGATGGTAATGCCGATTTGTACACTATAGTAAATCATATCTGCCATGCCGTTGAGGTGGCGGGTGTAGATGCTGTAGGAATTGGTTCCGATTTCGATGGCGGTGGCGGCGTTCCCGGATGTAATGATAGTAGCCAATTGATTAATATCTCTATCGAACTGCTACGTAAGGGCTTTGATAAAAGTGATGTTGCCAAAATAATGGGTGGTAACTTTATTAGTGTTTGGAAATCTATAATTAAATAAATATGAAAAAAATAGTTCTTTTTCTGATGGTGGCACTATCTATGTGCTCTGTCTCTTTTGCTAAAAATAATACACTCCTCAATAATGAGGAGCTTAATCGCACTGACTCCGTTTCCGTTTCTCAAGTGCGTAAGGTTAGTGATATTGTACAAGAACTTGCAGTGCCGGATATGGAGAATGGAGGCCGTATAGTAATTTCTCAAAATGCTGAGGTTAATGCTCTTGTGCAACAGCAAGTGGTAGGTATGGTTAACGGCTATCGCGTGCAGATGTTCTCAAGTAATAACGGTCAAAAAGCTCGTAATAAGGCTTTTGAAATTAAAACTGAAATAGTAACAAAACATCCTAATATTGAGATTTATGTGACTTTTAACGCTCCGTTTTGGCGCGTTAGAGTGGGAAACTGCCTTACTAAAGATGCCGCACAAGAACTTAGATTGTGGATTATTAAGGAGTTCCCTAAATATGCAAGTGAAACCTATATCGTTCCGGATGTTGTAGTAATTCAATAATATTTTATGTCAATGGATGAATTTAAACCATCGGTAGCACAGCAAAATGTTACCGATTTGATTGCCGAACATTATAAGGCAATATTAAAATTAGTCGGGGAAGATGTAACCCGTGAAGGTCTGATCAAAACCCCGGAGCGTGTTGCAAAAGTAATGCAGTTCGCTACTCAAGGATACACCCAAAATCCTAACGAAATCCTTCGCTCTGCGATGTTCCACGAAGATTATCATCAAATGGTGATAGTAAAAGATATCGAATTCTATTCTATGTGCGAACATCATATGTTGCCTTTCTTTGGCAAAGTACATGTGGCTTATATACCAAATCATTATGTCACGGGCCTTAGTAAAATTGCCCGCGTGGTGGATGTTTTTGCCCACCGTTTGCAATTGCAAGAACGCCTTACTCTGCAAATTAAAGATTGCATACAAAATACTCTCGACCCTCTCGGCGTGATGGTCGTTATCGAAGCTCAACACCTGTGTATGCAGATGAGAGGCGTGCAAAAACAAAATTCAGTTACTGTTACAAGCGACTTTACCGGTGCATTTAATAGCGCCGTTACCAGAGAGGAATTTATGAACCTCCTTAATAAATAATTTGTTTATGGCGAAAACGGGAATTGTTACTTCTCAAACTCAAAAACTTACTACCAAAATTACTCCACAACAGATTCAGATAATAAAGTTTATCGAAACTCCTGTGGCGGAAATTGATGCGCTTATTAATAAAGAGTTGGAAGAAAATCCCGCTCTCGACCTGAATAATTCCGAAACAGATAATTCCGAACCGGAAGTTTCCGACGATAATGCCTCAGATAATGAGGAGGAGTGGAAAGAGAATAATAACTCTGATGAGGATATGGAGTATAACTACTCTGACGATGATAACGACTATGACTACGACTATGATGGCGTTGGTAATCAGAGGTATAATGGTGCCGACGATGTGGATTATTTCCGTAATATCTCGTCTCAACCCTCTTTGCGTGACTTCCTCCTCGATCAATTGAGTACTGCCGATATTCCTGAAAATCAGTATAAACTGTGCCAATATGTGGTAGATAATATTGATGAAAACGGATTCCTTAATCGTTCCCCGGAGCAGATGCGCGATGATATCGCTATCACCGAAGGGTACCTCGTCAGCGAAATGGAGGTGAATGAGGCTGTTAATATTGTGCGTCACCTCGACCCGGTCGGGGTTGCTTCTTCTTCCCTAAAAGATTGTCTTATTTTTCAACTCGAGGTGCTTAAAGATAAAGACCCCGACAATAAATATATCGACATCGCTATCGATATCGTGGATAAGTATCTCTCTCTCGTAGAGTCAAATAAATATAACTCTCTCTCAAACAACCTGAATGCTTCCAGAGCCGATATTGAAAAAGCTGTTGATATCATTAAATCTTTGAATGCAAAACCGGGTGCCAATTATGCCGTTGGTGTTGAGTCTATCGCTCGTACTATTACTCCCGATTTCCAAATTGTTGATGTTGACGGAAAACCTAAGGTTGTGCTAAATAACAGCTTCATACCCAAACTCCGTGTTGATAGCAAGTATACCGAAATGCTTGATTATCTTAAAGGTTCCGACCTCGATGATGTTAAGAAATATGTGGATAAAGCTAATAATTTTATCGTTGCACTAAAACAGCGAAATCCTACTTTACTCACTATTATGAATGCTATCGTTGACTATCAATACGATTATTTTACTTCCGGTGGCGATGATACGAAATTAAAACCTATGCGCCTTAGAGATATAGCTGCTAAAACAGGATTTGATGAGAGTATTATTTCTCGGGTTAATAACAACAAATATGTTGATACCGATTGGGGTGTTATCCCTCTTAAACATTTCTTTGTGGATGGTATGGAAAATGCCGAAGGGGTAGAAGTCTCCAAAAATGAAATTAGGTATGCTCTGAAACAAATTATTGATAATGAGGATAAAACTAATCCTTTTACCGACGACGAATTAGTGACATTACTGCAAAAGAAGGGATTTAATATCGCTCGACGTACTGTTGCAAAATACCGCGGTATTCTCGCAATCCCTACTGCTAAAGAAAGAATGATGTTATGATGAATAGAATTGCTACTTTTTTTTCCGTTGTTTTCCACCCGATTTTCATGCTGTTGTGGTATTTATTATACCTATATCTTGCGTCGGATGTTAATTTCGGGGCTTCTTTTTATTCCGTTATTGTTCTTTTTTCCGCTATTATCCCTATTGTTGCTATTTTAATAGGGCATGCTACAAAAATAATTTCTTCTTATCAGATGCAGGAACGCAAAGATAGGTACTTTATTTATGCTATTACAATAATCTCTTATTTCGTTATATTGTACTATATGTGGTATGTTGACGGATTTAGTTTCATGCATCCTTTATCTAAAATTATTTTTGGCGGCACTATCTCGTTGATTCTTGTCTCTATTATTAATTTCTTCTGGAAGATTAGCATTCATATGAGTGGCGCCGGGGCTCTGTTTGCATCCTTTATTTTGACAATGGGTTCTTGTGGATTGGTAAGGATAACGGAGTTAGTGGTGTGCGTTGCTATTGCTTCCGTAGTCGGATGGGCTCGTATGCAACTCGATTCTCATACTCTCTCTCAAGTAATTAGCGGATGGTTTGTGGGGTTATGCCCACAACTGCTACTTTATGTTTTGTTTTAATACATAAATCTATGAAAATACTTGCCATACTAACTCTACTTACATTAAATATATTCCTTACCCCGGCTTTAACTCCTTCTGATTCCGCAATTATACAATCTTCCGTAATCAGCTATAAGATGGTTAATATCAGTACCGGTGAGGTTGTTGCCGACTTAAATTCAAAGATGGCGGCTACTCCGGCTTCTGTCACTAAACTGATTACTACAGCCTCCGCTCTCGAAATGCTCGGGCCGAATTATAAATTCCCTACTTATATCGAAACGGATGGATATATCTCTAATGATACCCTTGTAGGTAACCTTATTATACGCGGTACCGGTGACCCTACTTTCGGCTCCTCTTTTTGTGGCAGTAAATATATTCTCGATTCTATTGTGATTGCCATAAAAAAGAAGGGAGTGAAATATATTTGCGGAGATGTTATCGCCGATGCCTCTTGTTTTAATCGCTTCCCGGTGCCTGATAAATGGGTGTGGGAAGATATCGGTTCTAATTATGGTGCAGGTGCTTATGGTATTAATATTTTTGATAATACTGCTGTTTATTTCTTCTCTGCAGGTGTAAATGGCACCACATCAATATCCCGTGTGGAGAAAGACTTGCCCGATATGATTAATAATAACGATATCAGTGTTTCTCGTTTGAGTAAGGAGTCGCTTCTCGCTTATTGTGCACCTTATAGCAACAAACGCTTTTTTCATGGCTCCCTAATGCCTGGTAGAAAAAATGTTCCTCTAAAAGTAAGCACCTCTAATCCCCCTTTAGTAGCTGCTTATTATCTTTATAAGAACTTGATAGCAGGTGGTGTTGGCATTACCGGTGCTCCTCGTGAGGTGATTCTCGGCTCTTCTCTAAATTGTACGTTGAGTGATCCGATGATTCCTACGGAAAATTCCTCTTCTCCGTGCTCCGGAAAAACGCCGTCTAACGAATTCTCGTTTGAGAATCACACCGTTTTGGATACGTTCTATTCCGCTCCTATTGCTGATATTATTAAAGTTACTAATTTTAAAAGCAACAACCTTTATGCGGAGTCTATTTTCCGTCATATCGGACTGTTGGTAGCTAATAGTAGCGCCTCTTCTTCGAATTCTATTGATACTATCCGTAGTTTTTGGTCGCAAAAGGGTGTTAATCTCGATTTTATGAGAATTTACGATGGTTGCGGTCTTTCACCTCAAGGTGCTATCCCTGCCGCTTCTGTTGTGGATATTCTCCTTTATATGTATAATAGCAAGAATTATTCTTATTTCCTCTCTTCTTTGCCTTTGGCAGGTAAGGAGGGTACTGTGTATAAATTCCTGGTTAATACCCCTTTAAGAGAAAAGGTTAATGTAAAAAGCGGCTCCCTCTCAGGTGCTCGTGCTTATGCCGGATATATCTTTAATAATGGAAATAAGTATGCTTTCGCTATAATTTTTAATAATTTCTCATCACCAAGTAAAGAGGTGAATAAAATTATTGAAGAATGGCTCGTTCGTGATGCCAAATGATGGATTATGAGTAAATGTAACTTTATATATTGTGCTGAGGTCGACTCTACAAATAGTGAGATGAAGCGTAGATTGGATGCTTGTAAATTGAAAAATTATTCTTGCATCTTCACCGATTTTCAATCTGCCGGCAGAGGGCAAACTATGATTGGCGGAAAGACCTCTAATGTGTGGGAGAGTGAACCGAAAAAAAACCTTACTTTTTCGTTGCTTATCCGCCCTGAAAATATCCCTGTGGATATGCAATTCTTTATAAACCAAGTGGTGGCTATCGCTATTGCCGATGAATTAAACGATTTGCTACCCGAAAAAAATGTGGTTGTTAAATGGCCTAATGATATATATTATAACGATAAAAAGTTGTGTGGAGTACTTATTGAAAATACAATTATCGGTCGTAATATAGATACTTCTATTGTCGGTGTGGGGGTCAATGTCAATCAACAAGAGTTTTTGAACGCTCCTAATCCTACAAGTCTCGCTATTATTGCAGGGCGACTTTTTAATGTTGAAAAATTACGTAAGTCTTTGGTGAAGAGGATAATAAAGTATTACGAGGAGGTTTTTGACAAATGTATATTGTCGCTTGAAGAGCTCTATTACAGATATTTTGCTCTCCTATATCGCCGAGATGGTTTACATAAATATGCCACCCCGGGTGGTGATACTTTCTTTGCTTCTATCGTGGGAGTGGATGCTTCCGGCTTGTTATCTCTTAAACATGCCGATGGCTCTTTACACAAATATGCTTTTAAAGAATTGATTTATATTTTAGATTGATAATATGGACTTTAAATTGGTTTCTCCATACCAGCCTACGGGCGATCAACCCGAAGCTATCCGTAGTTTGACGGACGGCATCAATGCCGGTATACCGTTTCAAACTCTTCTCGGTGTTACCGGCTCCGGAAAAACCTTTACTATGGCTAATGTTATCGCTAATATAAACCGTCCTACTCTTATCCTATCTCATAATAAAACCCTCGCGGCACAACTCTATACCGAATTCAAATCCTTTTTTCCGAATAATGCCGTTGAGTATTTCGTCTCTTATTACGATTATTATCAGCCGGAAGCTTATCTTCCTCTCACCGATACTTATATCGAAAAAGACTTGGCTATAAATGCCGAAATCGACCGATTGCGCCTCTCTGCTACCGCCGCTCTTCTTTCCGGTAGACGTGATGTTGTAGTAGTATCTTCTGTTTCTTGCCTTTATGGAATTGGTAATCCTGCCGATTTCACCGATAACTGTATCTCTATTAAGGTAGGAATGAATATCTCTACTCAGAATTTAATGAGGCGACTCGTAAATGCACAATATACTCGTAATGATATCGACCTCACCCGCGGATCTTACCGACTAAAGGGCGATACTCTTGATATCTATCTCTCTTATGCCGAAGATATACTTAGAATAATTTTTTGGGACGATGAGATAGACTCTATCGAAACTCTCGACCCTATCAATAACGTTACTATTCAGCAGTTTGAAGATTATAAAATATATCCTGCAAATATCTTTGTTACTACGCAAGAAAGAGTAAATTCCGCTATCGATCAAATTGCTTTAGACCTCGGAGAAGAGGTGCAAGAGTTGATTGATTTAGGAAAACCTTACGAAGCAAAACGCTTGCAGGAGCGCGTAAATTACGATTTGGAGATGATAAAAGAGGTGGGGTATTGCTCCGGTGTGGAGAATTATAGCAGATATTTCGATAATCGTCCTCCCGGTTCCCGCCCATATTGTTTGCTCGATTATTTCCCAAAAGATTTTTTGCTTATCGTAGACGAAAGCCATGTCACCGTGCCTCAAATTCGGGCAATGTATGGCGGCGATGCTTCTCGTAAAAAAAATCTTGTAGAGTATGGATTCCGAATGAAGGCCGCAATGGATAACCGCCCATTAAAATTCGAAGAGTTCGAAAGCCTCGTTCATACCGCTATTTATGTGAGTGCCACTCCTGCCGATTTCGAACTCATGAAGAGCGATGGCATTATTGTCGACCAAGTGATACGCCCTACAGGCCTCCTCGACCCGGAAATCGAAGTGCGACCTACTCTTAATCAAATCGATGACCTGATGGAGGAAATCGCAAAACGTGCCGAGGCGGACGAAAGAGTGTTGGTTACTACTTTGACAAAACGTATGGCTGAAGAATTGAACCAATATTTCGAACGAAACGGTGTGAGATGTAATTATATCCATTCTGATATCGATACCCTTGAAAGGGTGCAGATTCTTGACGACCTTCGAAAGGGACTTTTCGATGTGCTTATTGGGGTAAACCTGCTTAGGGAAGGCCTCGATTTGCCTCAAGTGTCGCTCGTCGCTATCCTCGATGCCGATAAAGAAGGATTCCTTCGAGACCATAGGTCGCTCACCCAAACCGCCGGCCGGGCCGCTCGTAATGTGAATGGTAAGGTTATTATGTATGCCGATACTATTACTCGATCTATGAAACTTACTATCGACGAAACTAACCGCCGCCGTGAAAAACAATTGAAATACAACCAAGAACACAATATTATTCCTGCTCCTGTAATGTCCGGAATGGATTCTCCTCTCGCTCATATTATGCCTTCTAAATCAGAGCCTAAGGCGTATGTCGAAAAAGAATTCAACGCTATCGCTGCCGAACCGGTTATTAAAAATATGAATGTTAAAGACCTTGAAAAGGCTATTAATAATGCTAAACACCACATGGAAGAGGCAGCTAAAAAACTGGACTTTATGGAAGCCGCTCAATGGAGGGATGAGATGATCCGTCTTGAGGCAATTTTTAATGAGAAAAATAATTGATATGATTTCTTTAGATCAGATTAAAGCTCCTATCTCTAAAGAGTATGAGGAGTTCAAAAACCTATTTAATACCGTTTTTAAAACTGAAATTGAGCAGTTTACTAATAATTTCTCCGATCAATTTCAAGCTAATGAGGAGTTGCTTAGGCGTGTAGTAAAGTATGTCTCTAATAAGCAAGGGAAACATATGCGCCCGATATTCTCTATATTGTGCGCCAAATTATGTGGCTCCGTCAATGACGTTACATACCGTGTTGCTACTTCTTATGAGCTCCTCCACACAGCAAGCCTTATACATGACGATGTGGTAGACAATACTTTACAACGCAGGGGGCAACCTTCTGTTAATGCCGTTTTCGACAATCGTACTGCCGTGCTCGTTGGTGATTATCTGCTCAGTAAATCCATGTCTTTTATCTCTTCTACTAAAAATAGTGTACTCTTTGACCAATTGGCTAATCTTGGCCTTATGCTGTCGCGTGGAGAACTCCTTCAGCTACAACATGCTTATGATATCCCTACCGAAGAAGAATATATTGATATTATCCGTAAAAAAACCGCTATCCTATTTATTGCAAGCGCCCAAGCAGCAGCTATCAGTGCTAATGCTAATAGCACTCAGTATGAGGCTCTTACTCGTTTTGCTGAATTCCTCGGTATATGCTTTCAAATAAAAGATGATATTCTGGATTATTCCCCTAAAGCCAATATCGGTAAACCTACTTTAAATGATATTCGTGAAGGTAAAATCACCCTCCCTCTGCAACACGCACTGAAAATTTCTTCAAAACATCATGCTGATTTAATCCTTAATGCCGTAAAAGAGGGAAATTTTTCTGAAGAATTTTTCTATAATATCGGTCTGCTTGTGGCTCGTAACGGTGGTATAGAATATGCCGAAAAACGTATGTATTACTATAAAGAAGAGGCAATTAAAGCCCTACAATGTTTCCCGGAATCCGAAACTAAAGTGGCACTTATTAACCTCCTCTCTTTGGTGCTCGAAAGAGATTATTAATCTGTAGCAGTGTATAATCGTTTATTTGCAGTAGATAATGAGAAAAGCCGTAATTGTCGTTGCCGGTGGTAGTGGGAAAAGAATGGGCTCCGAATTGCCAAAACAATTTCTGAGTGTCAATGAAAAGCCAATATTGATGCATACGTTATCAAATCTTTATTCTTTTGATAATGATATGGTTATTGTGCTGGTTATGCTCGAAAACAGTGTGAATCTGTGGCAGCAATTATGTGAACAATATAAGTTTAATGTACCACATATCTTGGCTTATGGTGGTAAAGAGAGGTTCTACTCCGTGAAAAATGGGTTACTCGCTATCCCTGCCGAATTGGCGCAGGATATTGATGTGGTTGCAGTACATGATGGCGTACGCCCTTTTGTTACCCACTCTTTCTTAAATTCTTTGTTCTCTGCGGCTTCCGATGGTTTTGCCTCTATTCCCGTCCTCCCGTTGGTGGACTCAATACGTGAATATTGTGATGATTTTTCTGTTGCAGTAGATAGAAAAAAATATTGCAGAGTACAAACCCCGCAATGTTTCCCTTTTAAAAAATTGCTTGATGCGTATTGTAATATCAATTATTCTGCCGAAATTACCGACGATGCTTCCGTGTGGGAGCGATTTTTCCCGGAAGAAAAAATATTGCTCGTGCCGGGTGATGAGAGAAATATAAAAATTACAAACCCAATAGATATAGCAGTGGCGGAATATATTGTCAATAATTTACTATAACATTTTGATACTATGAAAAATATAATCGATAAATTCAAAAACTTTTTCTATAGCTATACAAATACTTCAGTATCACTGATGTTGATGATAGTATTGTTGATAATAATTCTATTATTATATATTTTTTAGGTTATTTATCGTTTTCCACTTTTTTCACAATCCTCTCTACAGTCTCTTTACGTACTTTCTGTGATAATATCTGTCGTCTATAGTTAATGATTATTGTAATCTTTCGCCAATCCACCTTTAGAAGTCTCTTTGTAAAGAGAAGGTAAATCGTGTCCGGTTTGTTTCATCACACTCACCACTTTATCGAAGGAAACGCGGTGTAACCCATCGGAAAAAGAGGCGTAAATATTTGAGTCTAAAGCACGGGCAGCAGCATAGGCATTACGCTCGATACAAGGTATTTGTACCAATCCGCACACAGGGTCACACGTCATACCAAGGTGATGTTCAAGTCCCATTTCGGCAGCGTATTCTATTTGAGTAGGACTGCCTCCAAAAAGCTGATTTGCAGCAGCAGCGGCCATAGCACATGCTACTCCTACTTCACCTTGACAGCCCACTTCCGCACCGCTTATCGATGCATTCTGCTTTACTATATTGCCAAAGAGCCCCGCCGTAGCTAATGCTCTTAATATCCTTACTTCATTGATATTCTTACTCTTCCATAGATGATAAAGTACTCCCGGTAGAACCCCGCAGGAGCCACATGTAGGGGCTGTTACTATCTTACCTCCACTTGCATTATGCTCGCTGACGGCAAGAGCATAGGCAAAAACCAACCCTCGCGACCTTAAATTATCTTGATATCCCGTGGCTTTAATATTATATGTGGCAGCTTTCCTCCGTAAATGAAGTGGCCCCGGCAGTACTCCTTCGGCATCTAAACCCGCCTCTACCGACTCTTTCATCACATTCCATATCTCGGCTAGATAATCCCAAATCTCCACTCCTTCACACTCTTCTACATATTCCCAATAACTCTTGCCCGTCTTGTTGCAATAGTCCAAAATATCGGTCATTGTAGTCATCGTGTATATGTCGTCAGATTCGATGTTCTTTCCCTCTTCGGCTAATGCTCCTCCTCCGATACTGAATACGGTCCACTCATCCGTAGTCTTTTCTTCATTATCAAAACTTTTGAAGGTCATGCCGTTAGGGTGGTAGTCGAGAAAAATATCACTTCTCCATATTATCTTGGCATTGGGCATTACGTCAAGTAAAGCAACATCTGTCATGTGCCCTTTACCTGTCGCAGCAAGGCTACCATAAAGGGTTATTTCGAAGGTAGCAGCCTCCGGATGCTTTTGTAAAAACATTTCTGCCGCACGACGAGGCCCCATTGTGTGACTGCTCGATGGCCCATATCCTATTCTAAATAACTCCTTTATCGATTTCATTGTATTTATCTTTTTATCTGTTTTATTTATTTTGCAAATGTACAAAGAATATTTTATTTATGCCTTTGCATTGGATGATTTTATTTGAAAATACAATTTCTACAATAGTTTTTGCTTAACGGCTTATTTTGATTTCACATGTAGTGTAAAAAATAATATTTTACGGCTTGGGTGTGAACGTAAAAGGCACACCTGTACAATAATTTTGCATCAAAATTCGTATTGTTATATAAAAATGTATTATATATGGCACTGAATCAAACGAACAAGCTTGTGTGGATAGTGGAAACTATTTACAAGGCACGGAAGATAACATTTGAAGAACTCAACCGTTTATGGATGGATAATATCGACTTGAGTGGTGGAGAGGAAATGCTGAAACGTACCTTTCATAAATGGAAGTGGAACATTTTCGATACATTTGGTTTGATAATTGAATGTGAAAAGTCTACTCCATATCGTTATTATATTGAAAATGTGGATGATATAAAGAGTGGCGGTATTGAGAACTGGCTTCTCAGCACCTACTCCGTCAGCAATACCCTCATCGAGAGTAAGTCCATCAAAGATAGAATCCTACTTGACAATGTGCCGAGCGGAAGGGAATACCTGGAGCCGATTCTTGAAGCAATGAAGAAAAACCGTTTCGTCCATATCACCTATAATAATTATTTGAGAGATGATTTGCACGAACATTATATTATGCCATTGTGCGTCAAGCTTTTTCGTCAACGCTGGTATGTAGTTGGACGCCAATGGCCATCAGGAAACGACACTATCTATTGCCTCGACCGAATCCGTGGTTTCCGAATGTCAAGTCATACATTTGAATACCCCATAGACTTCAGCCCAAAGGCTTTTTTTGATGGTTGTTATGGAATAATTGTCGATAAAGAGTGCGAAATTCAGAAAGTAAAACTAAAATCAAGTTCCGGACAGGCCAACTATCTCCGAAATTTGCCTCTGCATGAATCGCAACAAGAGATAGAACGAACAGAGGAATACAGCATCTTCGAGTATCATCTCCGTCCTACTTTCGATTTTCGGCAGGAGATATTGTGGAATGGTGAGGATGTAGAAGTACTCGAACCGCTTTGGCTTCGCAATGAGATTATTGGGAACATAAATCGAATGTGGAAAAATTATAATGATGAGAGAAAAAATAATGATGTGGAAAAAATATATTAAGGAGTAACTATTATGAAAAGAATAAAATACAAAATACTTCCTAAAGATTGGACGGTTCCTGAGCAGTTGTCACAATGTGAGATTTTCGTTTTTGAGAGTACACTGGAGGGAGAGCATACAGAAGGAAATGCCAAGATTGCCTACGAGAGGTTTGGAGCAGAGTGGGGTGAGGGGTCCGGAAGAAGAGGACAGACATACGCCATTCCTACAAATTTCGTTAGAGTTGAGGAAGATTTTGAACCATTTGTACAGGATTTTATAGAATATGTAAAGGCGCATCCCGACAATCGTTTTATATTGCCAAGAATAGAATGTAAGGATTCGGGATTTCGAGAGGATGATATTATACCGCTGTTTGAGGAATGTATTGATTTACCCAACGTGCAGATGTCTCCTAAGTGGGCTATTGCTATTATCACTTTACGCGCTATAGACGTGTCGGCAGGTTGTATTCCGAAAAATAACATTCCGGAACCGCCCAAAGTGATTGACGAGGAGGTGCTTGTCAACCTCTGCCTGCTATATCGCTATCAGATAGGTTCGGGAGTGAACTCTCAGGTGCCAAAATTTCGTATACGCTATGTGATTGACACCGACCTGTTTGGTTATGCCCAATTTGGAAATTTTTTCATCATTGATAAAGATGGTTATTACGACCTGTATGTCTGGATGCAGGATGATAAATACGCAGAGTTGCATAATCAGGATATTGTCGAAGAGTACTTCGGTGATGAGTGTTATGGTAGAGGTTACGCCGTGAGAATGATATTTGCCGGGGTGGATACGAATATTAAAGATTGCAATGGAAAAACCATATTCACCGGTGACGTTATAGAGGTGGAAAAAGCAGGCTATCCGGTGGGAGTGTTTTCCATAGCAAATTCCCTGTATGCTGATAGTGAGGAAGGGGATTATGGTTTCCCTCTTGATAACCATTGCTTGATTCTCGACAATGAGAATAGAAAGAAATATAAACTAAAGCGCTGTGGTACAGTCTTCTTCCAACTCGATAGGGAGGAACAATCTAAAACCATTTGGAGCAGGAGTCTCAGCTTCAATGGTCCACGAGATACGCCGGATGAGCACGCCGCCAAAGTTCTCAAGGCCCGCTACACTCCAAACTTCGACAAAGAGGAGTGGAAATATAAGGCCCTAGAAACCCTTGAAGTCGAGTTTCATTGGGAAAAATAAGTCTAACTCTCAAGTCTTACTTCGCAGTTTGAGGCAATCGCCAAGGATGTTCTTCTTGGCGGCTGTTTCGAAATAAATAGTGTCAGACGGATTTATCCTCTTGAAATTGAATTCTACTATCATGAAGAAGGTAAGGGTGGGTTGAAAGACCCCGTGCTCGCACTATACAAGGTCAGCCGATTGGAATAACATCGATATGAAGAAACATCACTATAATGATTAATAAAAGGATTAGCAATAATATGCCTACATTTCCTCTAAAAAATAAACGATTTCTTTATCTCGGCTTGCTTGTAATTCGAGAATTTTATGTAAATTTGCAAGAGAATATAGAATAATAACGAAGAACAAACATGATAGAGAATAAAATAATTGCGAATAATGGTTCATCTATTGTGCTCTATACAACTGAGGATGGCAATACCCAACTTGAAGTAAAGTTGGAGAAAGATACTGTATGGCTTACTCAAAGCCAGATGGCAGAATTGTTTGGCATTGACCGAACTTCGATACTGAGGCATATAAGAAATATCTATAAATCAGAGGAATTAGAAGAATTTTCAACTTGTGCAAAAAATGCACAGGTTCGAATAGAGGGAAAAAGAAGAATTCAAAGAGACATATTCTACTATAATCTTGATATGATTATTTCTGTTGGGTATCGCGTAAATAGTAGAAAAGCTACGACTTTCCGTCAGTGGGCAACCTCTATCCTTAAGCAGTACCTTATCAAAGGCTATGCCATTAATCGGCGTCGCCTCGACCATTATGACGAATTGAAAGATGTGGTGAGGTTGATGTCGCGAGCCCTCACCCTGCAGGATAAGGTTTCTGAGGGAGAATATTCCGGACTTTTCAATGTAATCACCGACTATGTCTATGCACTCGACACGCTCGACCGTTACGACTATCAGACATTGGACATTGAGAAGACAACAAAAGAAGAACCATTCCGTGCCACTTACGAGAATGCCATGGAGGCCATCAACGCCCTGAAAGTGAAATTTGGTGGTAGCCAATGGTTTGCCAATGAGAAAGATGATTCTTTCAAAAGTAGCATAGGGCAGATTTATCAGACTTTCGGAGGTGAAGACCTCTACCCATCTGTCGAGGAAAAGGCTGCCATGCTGCTCTATCTTGTAGTGAAGAACCATTCCTTCAGTGATGGTAACAAACGTATTGCAGCCATGCTCTTTCTTTGGTTCATGGAGAAGAACGGAGTCCTTTATTCTGCAGACGGCAGAAAGCGTATAGCAGACAACACCCTTGTTGCCCTGACCTTGATGATTGCCGAGAGCCGTACGGAAGAGAAAGATGTCATGGTGAAAGTGGTGGTCAATCTTATCAACAAGGATAATCAATAAGATCATTAAATATGCAATACTTAGATAATTGCCTTCTGCTCGACAATTCCCAAGCAAGCTCGAATTTGCCCTTGCTTAAACGGTAATTTTGCAGCAATAGATTTCAAATTAGCAATCAAGAACGCAGTTCTGTATGTTCTAAAGACTAGTGATTGGAGAAAAATATAGTAAAAGAATTTGTCAAATAAGAATATGTGTTTAAAAACCATTTTTTATGAGAATACAAGATTTATTGCCCGAAATAAATGTCAATGATAAATGGGGAAATGATTATAGAAAATTTGTTCCTGAGTTTATCTCGTATGCAAAAGAAAGAAAACATGTAAATAATTGGAAGACAGAAGTACGCGACCAACTGTTTCGCTCTGTTAATTGTATTTCTTCATTGAGGCAGGGGAATTTCTTAATTAATGAAAGAGAAATTATTCAAGAGCATTGGGATGAACTCATAAATCCTTTAGGTATTATTGCTGATAATCCGGATACATTTTGTATTGAACAGTGTTATGAAATTATTCGCATAATCAAGAAGTATACTTGCTCTAACAGACCCGCAGCATCACTTCGTTTCATTTCTGCTTTCCAACCATCACAGTTAAGTACAACTGTTACATGGTATTATTTAGACGAGATATACAATAGTATGAAAAATGCAGGTATAGACTTACCTGAAGGATATGGAGGCGATGCGATACAAAAAAGTCACTATATACAGGTTTTCCTTAAAGAGAATTATCCTTGTGTTGATGATATTGAAAGAGGTACATATGCCTGGAGAATCCCCCAATTATTGCATGAATTAAAAAAATCATCGGCTAAAAATATTTCTCAATTGATAGATGATGCTCCGTTGTCAATTATGGCAGACATTTTCTCAGTTTCAGATGTATTGAGAATGCCTCTTTCTATACCGGATTATCAACGGCCATATGTTTGGGAAACGACAAATGTTGCCCAGTTGCTCACTGATATAAAAAACAGTATGGAACAGGGTAAAAGGCAATATAGAATAGGAAGTATTATACTCCATAACGATGATATTGTTGATGGTCAGCAACGAATTACTACAATAAGTTTAATAAAACTATGGGCGAATATTGAGAATGTTGATAAAGAAAAAGGGTGTGGATTATTATTTGCCCACGAATTATCTTTCCGTCATATTAAACAAAATTATGAATATATAAAAAGGTGGTTTAATAGTATTCCGGAAAACAGGCGTATTGATTTTGTTTCTTACCTTGATAAATGCTGTGAATTTGTTGTTATCCGTGTGTCAGGAAAAGACAGTCTGTCTCTGGCATTTAAATTATTTGATTCTCAGAATGGACGTGGAAAACCTTTAGAAGCTTATAATCTTCTAAAAGCTTTTCATTTAAGAGCGATGTCCGATAGCAACGAGAATCAGAAAATAACTTGTGATAGAATGTGGGAACGGAATACAAGATATGGAAGAAGCACAAATGGCGGCATTATTGCATATGATATTTTAAAGCATCTTTTTGATGAACAATTGTACAGAACTCGCCTTTGGTGTAGAAACTCAGAAGCAAGGTCTTTTTCAAAAAAGAGAATCAAAGAGTTTAAAGGAATGCAGATTGACAAATCACATATAGTCGATTATCCTTTTCAAAACAAGCAGTTATTGCAGTTTATGACAGAGAAATTCTATCAGTTATTTCTGAAAGATACGATGCAGATATGTTCAAGGTTTAGCGATGGGGACGGGAGTGAAATCAATCCTTTTGTTTCTATAAATCAGCCTATTGTTAATGGTAATTGGTTTTTTGATTACATCCGCTCATATGCCGAGATTTACAAAAAACTTTTTCTCGAACTGGATTCTTATCAAATGTATGATTTTAAAGTGTTTTATGTGAAGTATTGTCTTTCCTACAATGGACATTGGCGTATTGGAGATAATTATATAAGAGAAATGTATAAGTCGCTAATAATGTTGTTGTTTGACAAGTTTGGCGAAGCTGGTGTTAATGCTTATTATCGTCATTTATATGTTTTGGCTTATATCTTGCGCAGAAAGCAGTCACGCGTTTATTATTCTACAGTTGCAAAATATCCGGCACAGTTGTTTTCGATAATTGATAATGCAAAAGATATGTTTTCCTTACGTAAACTAGAATATATGATAGCTCAGCCCGAATTTAAAGAAATCAAGAATGGGTATGATTTTCCATGTTATGATGAAGTTTTAAAATCCATAATATAAACATCAATATGAATAGAATTAAAGATGCAGAAGTACTTAGTGTTGAGAATATATTTAAGGACAAATATATAATACCTCTTTATCAAAGAAACTTTGCTTGGGGTGAAGAACAAATATCCAGACTTCTTCAGGATATTTATGAAAGTATGCGTTCCGGTGACAAACATTTTTATATTGGCAGCTTGGTTGTTCTTCAAAGGGGTAATGGGGAATTTGAAGTTATTGATGGACAACAACGTCTTACAATGCTCTCAATTATTTCCGGTATTTTGGATATGGGAATACATCTTTGCCTTCGTTATGACTCCAGACCGGAGGTGGAAGATTTTTTTCGTGTCCTAAATAGTGGTGTGGTACCAAATAACAGAACAGAAAGTTCTATTTCTCATTTTTGTGATGCAATAGATTTAGTATGGTCAACACAATTGGATGTAGAGAAATCGGAATCAGTTACTCTTGAATTGGAATCTGTCAAGGACCAGATGGCGGACTATATTAAGCACAATGTTTGTCTTGTACGTGAAATTATGCCCAATGATACCGATGTCGCGTCTTATTTTGAAATTATGAATAATCGAGGTGAGCAACTTCAAGAACATGAGATAGTAAAGGGTTTGCTACTTGGAAAATTGCACGAAGAAGGAAATGGAGAGTATTCAACGGTCTGCTCTATGATATGGGATGCTTGTTCTCAAATGGAAGTTAGAGTCCAAAAGTCCTTTAGCCCATCGTCAAGATTATTGTTGTTTGGAGATAATTGTGACTCTATAAATCTGACGGGTGTATCAAATGCTGCTAAATATGGGGATAATAACAAACCTTTACTTGATCGGCTTAAAGTTCAATCAAAAGAGGTAGAATCAATGACGTTGGAAGAAATAGTGAATAGTAATGTTAATGTAGTATTTAAAACAGAATCATGGGATGATGATGAGAAATCTCCTGAAGAAGAGTCTATTATTGACTTCCCAAATTTTTTGATGCACATTTTCAGACTATACTACAATCAGACTTATCTGTCAAGTTTCCATAAAGATAGTGAAGCAAAGGACATTCCTCTTAGCGAAAAGTATCTGCTTAAAGTCTTTAACACAATCAAGCAAGATATTAATCCCTTGGATTTTTTCTTGCGTTTGTTATATTGCAGAGTAATTTTTGACCGATATATCATAAAGTCGAATGTTACAGAAAATGATGAAAAGCGTGAATGGGTCTTGCTAAAACCATATATTTGCGAAGATAAAAATCGCGGAACAAAGAAATTGCAATTTAAACAGACATTTGATATTGATACAAAGAAGCATGAAGCAATTGTACGTTCTATTTCTTGTTTACAAGTTTCATTCCGTACAAAGCCATATAAGAATTACCTTCAATCTATTCTAAAGTGGTTTGTGAATGACACTCTTCCAATTGAAGCTGATATGTATTTGAAAAAACTACATGAATTGATGCTAAGTGAATTCAATAGGACTTCAGCTGAATATATTGGAATAACAGAATATGATAACAAACATCAAGGTACTTGTGTTCCTCATTACTTATTTAATTTTACAGATTATCTGTATTGGTGGATGAAAACCCGTAATTATATAGTTAATTGGAATGATGTTTCATACGAACAGATTGAAGCAATTACTAAAGAAATAGAATTGATTCGGAAAACGGACTTCCGTTTTTTAAACAGAAACTCTATAGAACACCACTACCCTCAAAAACGTAAGGAAGAGCATAATAATGAATGCGTTTCTGATTTCGATTTAAACTGTTTGGGCAATTTGATTCTTATCAGTAAATCTGCAAACTCTCGTTTGTCTGATAAAAATCCGAAAGACAAGGCTGATTTGATTTCAGAAAGGAAAGATTTGCCACCAACTAGGCAAATTATTTATAATATTACTAGAAATAATGGATGGGGGAAGCAAGAGATTTTGATTCATTTAGGTTGCATGGAAGCCATTCTTAAACATCGAGAACAAATATTACAGTCATCATGTGAGTGCTAAATAATAAGGTACAATATTAATACTCTTTTGTTTATCGCAAAACCATTTTTATCTTTTACTCACCTTGAACAATTTTTTATGGGCTTGTTCGTGTTTAATATCCTACATATGTATTTGGCGGGAGCCGCAGGCTATGGCATTTATTCCACCATTTTTTCGCATTTTATGAACGAAAATATGATGAGTTATGGAGAGCAACTTGCTCTTACTCACTTGGATATGGCGCATTTTGATTTAGGAGGGTATATAGGGAACGATTTCTTGCACTCTATGATGATGGTGACAATTAAGCAAGTGTATGGCTATGTAATTTGGTTTGCCCTCTCTCTTGCATCTATCTTCATGCTGTGCGATATTCATGCTATACGCACAAATATCCGTAAAGTTCCTCGCTGGCCGGTATATGCCATCGAATATTTCGCAAAAAGAAGGTGATAGAAGTAATATTGCAACAATGAGAATAACTTAAACGATAAATTATTCTCATTGTTTTTTTTGTTATATTGATGATTAAAAGAAGATACCCGATAAAGACATTATAGATAAAGCTCATATTCTTTTCGTATGGTACACTCTTTTTTGAGCATAATATTTACGATACCAAGAAGCAATCCGTTCACTTTTCTTGCATGATGAGGACATGCCGTGACGCATCGCATACAAGAGATGCAGAGTTTCTTGTCTACTTTTGTAGGATTGTTTTTGTCGATTGCGCCTACAGGACATTTAGAAGCGCAGAGGTCGCATTTGGTACATGCTTTTGTGGCTTTAGGTACAATAGAGGCACCGGCAACCTTATGGTATGGTCTGTTGCCCTGTATAGTAGGTGTGGAAAAGTCATTTCTGATAAGTTTATCTCCAATTTTCATGGCAAAGGCTTTTAAACGGTCGTAGTCATCTTTATCCGGGCGGTTTGCAGCATATCGATGGGCTATGGAGTGTTCTGCAATGGCTGCAATGGCAGCTACAATTTTAAATCCGGCTTGCTCTGCTATATCTTGAAGTTCTACTAAGGTATCTTCATAGGCTCGGTTGCCATACACACATACTAAAATTGTTTTTGCCCTATTTCCCTTAATCTTTGCAATGCGCTCCGCGGCTGTGGATGGTACACGACCGCTATACGATGGTACTGCAATGATAGCCATATCTTCTTCTGTCAAAGAGAATTTGCTAAAATCTTCGTTAACGTCTGATAAATCAATACTTTCTGCCTCTTTAAATAATCCGTTTGCCAAGAAGTCTGCAACTTTTTTTGTTCCACCTGTCGGACTGAATGTTATTTCATAATAGTTCATAATTATTTTGTATTTAAGTGAGTGTTTTAATCAATGATAATAACAATAATTGTTATAATTGTAATGACTATGGGCACTCAAAGGTATAAAAAATCCCTGAAAAACTATATGAAGTGCACCCCAAAAGTTAGACACAAAACTTTTGGGGTGCATTATGTATA
>JAEDFN010000074.1 GCA_016292775.1 Paludibacteraceae bacterium | reverse complement strand
ACAGGATACAGGAGGCTGCCGACGCAGGGCATGTATTGGCAAACGGTAAACCGGTAAAATGCAGCTACAAAATCAAGCCCAACGACATACTCACCGTAGTGCTCGATTTTCCGAAAAATGAAGTCACCATTATACCGCAAGATATACCAATCAATATTGTGTATGAAGACGATGATATAATACTCATCAACAAGCAGCCGAACCTTGTAGTACATCCCGGGTTTGGGAATTTCGACGGCACATTACTGAATGCGGTGGCGTGGCATTTACGCGACAATCCGGACTTCGACGCCAACAACCCGCACATTGGTTTGGTGCACCGCATAGACAAAGACACGTCGGGACTGATATTGGTGGCAAAAAACGAAGCATCAAAGACGAATTTATCATCGCAATTTTTTTACAAAACCACCTCTCGAACGTATAATGCATTGGTATGGGGAGTAATAAAAGAGGATGAAGGCACAATAAACGGAGCATTGGCACGAGACCCACGCGACAGAATGCTCTTCACCGTTTTTGACGAAAAAGAGAATCCACTCGCCAAACATGCGATCACTCACTACAAAGTATTAGAGCGTTTTGCATACTGCACTTTAGTGGAGTGCCGATTGGAAACGGGACGTACTCACCAAATAAGGGTACACATGAAGCATATCGGCCACACACTATTCAACGACGAAAGGTACGGAGGTAATGAACCGCTGAAAGGAGTAAGGACAGCAAAATACAAACAGTTTGTAAACAACTGTTTTGAGATATGCCCCCGCCAAGCCCTTCATGCAAAAACACTCGGATTTACTCATCCTACTACCGGAAAACGGATGGAATTCGACAGCGAATTACCGCAAGATATGCAATTACTATTAGAGAAATGGAGGAAATACAACCCTTCAAATATTACGGAATAACACATAATATATATGAAAAAGAACATAGCAATAGTAGCAGGAGGCGATTCCAGCGAATGGCAAGTATCACTTCGAAGTGCCGAAGGATTGATGACTTTTATACCATCTGAAAGATATAATAAATATATAGTAACAATAATAGGGAAAGAGTGGCATGCACTCGTAGACGGAGAAAAAATACCTATCGACAAAAACGATTTCTCGTTTACACACAAAGGCAATAAGACACTATTTGATTGCGTCTACATCACCATTCACGGCACTCCGGGAGAAAACGGCATATTACAAGGCTACTTCCGACTACTTCGCATTCCTTTTACCTGTTGCGACGTATTGCCGGCTGCATTGACATTCGACAAATTCTTTTGTAACAATTTCTTACGCAACAGCAACGTAAAAATCGCAAAAAGTATAGAGTTGAAAAGTAGAGAGCAAAAAGTGGACGTCGACTACATACTCGATTATATTGGACTTCCATGCTTTATAAAACCATCAGCAGGAGGCAGCAGTTTCGGAGTAACGAAAGTAAAATCAAAAGAAGAGATATTACCCGCCATAGCCAAAGCATTTAACGAAGGCAGTAAAGTGATGATAGAATCATTTATCAGCGGCACGGAGCTCACTTGTGGAATGTACAAAACCGCCGATAAAACCACAGTATTTCCCGTTACCGAGGTAGTTACACACAACGAATTTTTTGATTACGACGCTAAATACAACGGACAGGTAGATGAGATAACACCGGCACGAATACCCGAAGAGTTGTCAAAAAGAGTACAAAAAATCACTGCCGAAATTTACGATTTAATAGAAGCAAACGGCATTATTAGAGTAGATTATATTGTTACAAAAGAGGATGAAATTTACATGCTCGAAATAAACACAACACCGGGAATGACTGCCACCAGCTTTATTCCGCAACAAATCAGAGCGGCAGAGCTTAAAATCAGCGATGTAATGACAGACATAATAGAGAACAGCATTAATAAACTATCTTAACATTAAAATAAATATCATGGAATTAAAAGAAATTATTCAAAACTATTTCAAAGAAATAGATTGGAACATAGAGCCCAAACAATTATATACTCCGATATCCTACGCATTAGAGAGTGGAGGAAAACGATTACGCCCTATGCTCACACTTATGGCGACAAAATTATTTGGAGGCGACATCAACAAAGCCATGCCGGCAGCAGTAGCATTAGAGATATTTCATAATTTCACACTACTCCATGACGACATAATGGACCGAGCCGATATGCGCAGAAACCGTCCGACAGTACATGTAAAATGGGACGATAATACAGCCATACTATCGGGAGATGCCATGCTCATCAAAGCATACCAATATCTTTCAAAGACCGAGACCGACAAGAAAGAAGAGATATTAGACCTCTTCACAACCACGGCATTACAAGTGTGTGAAGGGCAGCAATACGATGCCAATTTTGAAACGAGAACCGACGTTACAATAGAAGAATATTATCATATGATATACCTCAAGACGGCTGTACTCCTTGCATGTGCATTAAAAATGGGAGCCATCTTGGGCGGAGCGTCAAAAGAGGATGCCAACAATATTTACGAATTCGGTATCAACATAGGAATAGCATTCCAATTACGTGATGACTATCTCGATTGCTATGGAGATGAGAGCACCTTCGGCAAAAAAATCGGCGGAGATATCATGTGTGGCAAACGCACCTTCTTGCTCATTCAAACATTAAAGAATTGCGGTGTATCACAACGACTTACCATTACACAACTATTAGACAACAATAGCATACACGAAAGAGAAAAAGTATCTACAATAATAGATATCTACAATCAATTGGATATGCCAAAGAGATGTAATGAAGCTATCAACCATTACTATAAATTATCCCTCGAAAGTCTTGATAAGATAAACAAGAGTGAAGAAGAGAAAGCTCCGTTTGTATTATTAGCAAAAGAACTCATGGGAAGAAACGATTAACAACCTCTAAAAACTTACATATATGCCTTACAGACGACTTCCAAAAACCGACCAAGCACGACTAAAGTCACTCCAAAAGGCTATAGAACTCGAGAATTTGGAGCTTGACAAAATGCCGATATCCCTAAAATTATTATCACAAGCAAAGGCATACTACAACGCCTTTAGCATGCTGGTAGGGGAATACAACCAAACTTTTGGTTCGCAAGTAGAATGGAACAAAAAGTATCAAAGTGCAGCGAAAAATGTAAAGATGTACATCTCTCACTTTATACAAGTGCTTAATTTTGCAGTAATCCGTGGAGATTTAAAAAAGAACGTCAAAGAGTATTACAAATTAAATACGGAAGACAATACCGTACCCGACTTGACATCCGATACTGCCTTAATAGAATGGGGCAGAAATATCATAGACGGAGAGCAAGAGCGCGTATCACATGGAGGTGTGCCATTATCTTTTCCATCCGCAGCAAAGCTTAAAGTATTCTACGACATCTTCTACGACTTAAACGTAAGTCAAAAAATTCGTCAAAAATCCACCTCACGAAATCAACAAAAAGTAGCTGAGATGCGCGATCAAGTAGACGAACTAATACTCCAAATATGGGATTCAATAGAGGCTTACTACGAAAATTTATTGCCTTACGAACGATATATCACCTGTCAGAAATGCGGAGTAATATACTACTATCGTAATAAAGAAGAGCACCTTACCCCGGAAATTGACAAAGAGATATTAGAAAAAAAAGCCGCCCAGCCGAAAATAATCTTTGAAGATTAAAAAAAGAAACGAAATATAATTTTTGTAGCCGATAAGCGATAAAATAAATTATCCAAAAGAGCATTGCAGTACAATAAAATATTGTAATTTTGCAGCGATTTTTAGAAGGCACTAAATGCATTCAAAAAAGAAATAAAAAGTAAATACAAACCTTAAACAAAATACGATTATGCCACAATTATCAGAAAAAGGCAAGATAATGCCTGCATCACCAATTCGTAAGTTGGTTCCATACGCAGACGCAGCAAAGAAGCGCGGCGTAAAAGTTTATCACCTCAACATCGGCCAGCCGGACATTGTAACGCCACAATGTGCCCTTGATGCAGTAAAAGCATACGATGGAAAAGTAATAGAATATAGCCACTCTGCCGGTAATTTATCATACCGCAAAGGGCTGACAGAATATTACAAATCAATCGGTATCAACATCACAGAAGATGAAATAATAGTAACAAACGGTGGGTCGGAAGCTATTACAATAGCTATGATGGCATGCCTCAACCCGGGCGATGAAATAATCATACCGGAACCATTTTATACAAACTACAATTCATTTGCCCTCCAAGCAGGTGTGAAAGTAGTACCTATCAAAACTACAATAGCAAACGACTTTGCATTGCCATCAATAGAAGATTTTGAAAAAATCATCAATCCACGCACCAAAGCTATAATGATATGTAACCCTAACAACCCTACAGGTTACCTCTATTCAGCAGCAGAACTAGAAACACTTCGTCAAATAGTATTAAAATACGATTTATTCCTTTTTGCAGACGAGGTATATCGCGAATTCTGCTACGATGGAAACAGCCACATATCATGTATGACTCTCAAAGGCCTTGAGAACAATGTAGTACTTATGGACTCAGTATCAAAACGTTACTCAATGTGTGGTGTACGTGTTGGTGCTATTATCTCACACAATAAAGAGTTGATAAATGCAGCATTAAGATTCGGACAAGCACGTCTTTGCCCACCATTTTACGGTCAATTAGCAGCAGAGGCAGCATTAAAGACTCCTAAAGACTATTTCGACGGTGTATATAATGAGTATATTGCTCGTCGCGACTATATGGTTAAAGCCCTCAACGAGATACCGGGAGTATATTGTCCAAAGCCAAAAGGAGCATTCTATACGGTAGTAAAACTTCCTATTGATGATTCCGAGCGTTTTGCAAGATGGTTATTAGAAGAATTCCAATATGAGAATAAGACCGTGATGGTAGCACCTGCAGCAGGTTTCTATTCAACAAAAGGTTGTGGATTAGATGAAGTACGTATTGCCTATGTACTTAAAATTGACGATCTTAAAGAGGCTATCAAATGTCTTGCAGAAGCATTAAAAGTATATCCGGGAAGAAAATAATCATTATCCGATAAATATAAATCCCTGAAGACTTTGATGAAGTGACCCCAAAAAGTTGGACAGGTTATTAACTATCCGATATGAGAAAGAGT
>JAEDFN010000073.1 GCA_016292775.1 Paludibacteraceae bacterium | reverse complement strand
TTAACAGGACATAGTTTAAGAAGTAGCCAAACTCTTTTGTTCAATCAAGAAGTTTAGCTACTTTTGTTTCAGAGTTGTTTGACAATGCATAATGCAGAAGATTGGTGCAATCTCAAAGTCGCCAAATCGTTACCAACAACGTTCTACCATAGCACTCGCTATTTGTGTATCAATCAAATACGGAATAATAAAATATCTTTTTCAAATATACGTCATTTTCAACCGCATTTCTCTGATGAAGAGAGTGCGGTTTTTTTATATTTACAAGTGTCTACTTTTCTAAGTAAGTAAATATGGAGATGAATATTTTGGGGAAACATCGAATATACTGCATAAAAATTTTTGGGAAACTGCATTTTTGAGTATCAAAAATTTTGGGAAAAGAAGAAATTGTTATACCTTTGTGCTCTAAATTAAGTTATTATCCTCAGGAAGAATTAGACTCAATTAACGAGGAGTTAATAGAAACCTCTAATATATCAATTACTCAACATATAAATAATCTTATTGATTCACAAGACATAGCAAAACAATGGTGGTTTAATATTAACAATCCAAACACTTATTTTTTAGGAACAGATTCTATCACTAATCATTTTTATTTATCTACACCACAAAAAGAAAAAATTTTAAGTGAATTGGAAAACAATGAGTTTACTAATACATTGTTTTTAAATGAATATCAAAACAACAAACTTTTAAATACTATATGGAGTGGAGCGTGTGGACCTACAGTAATGAGTTGGTTATATTATTAAAAAAAACAAAAAGGAGAAATGTTATTTTTACATCTTTGATAATGGATATACTACTAAATCAAATAATTACAAACCATGTTGGATAAAATCATCCGCAGGTTTATTATATTATGGTTGGAATAAAAAACATTAAAAATAAAAAATTATGAAGAAAAATTTAATACTTATCGTTGCATGCATATTGGTTTGTGCATGTACACCAATTCCTAATTTCTCTCATGCTTTTTTTATGTCTGACAATAAAAGCGAAGTGAAAATTAATTACTATGATGGCGACAACACCGTAACAAAAGATGATTTACGAACTGAAATATTTATTGTTGACGGTAAATTTGTAGAAAAGCCAAATGCAAATTCAGTAACATGTAGAAACTTCAAAATAGAACAAGAGCAATGGAGATATGATGTGCAAATTACAAATCAAAAATATCCACTCTATGTATCTGCTTGTTCTTTTGTTATTAAAAAAAATGGTATATCAGACGCAGAAAAATATAATATTTCAGCAGATGAGATTTACGATTCAATTGCTTCTCAACATCCTGAATATATTGGGAAATACATAATTAAAATTGAAGATGATAACATTCATGATTTAAGAAAAATTGCATATAATGTAGTGCCTTTTAATGAAGATAAGAATATTTATATAGATATAACGAATCGTAAAGAATAATAAATTATTGAATTTAGTAAAATACTCAAAAACTCAATAAATTAGTCCGAGGCTTATTTAAATTAGGCTTCGGATTTTCTTTTATAAATTTAGTAAATCCTTCTAATGGGATGAATAACATATAATGCAAGACCAAGAGAAAAACTTAATTTTTTCTCCCCTGTTGAGCTATTCTTCAAATTTTGTCACTAATTTTGCAGTTGCTTGTTGAGAGTAGGCCTCAGAAAAAAACAATCTACTATTTTATTGATTGATATAAAATGATTAACTTTGTAAATTGAAATAATATGAATATTGATTAAGTAAAAAAGATAAACAATGAAAGTATATAAATTCGGAGGTGCATCGGTAAAAGATGCCAATGGAGTACGTAACTTACACAAAATCATTAGTAATAGCAACGATAATTTAGTGGTTGTGATCTCCGCTATGGGCAAGACCACAAACGCTCTGGAGCTGGTGGTAAACAGCTTTTTTAACCACAAGTCCGACACGGAAGCACTACTTAAAAAGGTAGTGGATTACCATGAAAATATCATCAACGACCTTTTCGGGGCAAACCGCACTGAAATAGACAGCCATATAAATGGTCTCTATGAAAAGATAAACGGCATTTTAAGCGACAAACCATCGCTCAGTTACGACTATGAGTACGACCGTATCGTATCGTTCGGCGAATTAATATCCACCACTATTGTGGCTTGTTACCTTAAATATCAAGGTCTTAATGCAGACTGGATAGACATCCGCGAGTGCATCATTACCGACTCCAACCACCGCGATGCAAACGTAAATATAGAGCTTAGCAGCAAATTCACCAAGTCCGCCTTCGAGGGTAAGAAAATAGCTATCACTCAGGGCTTTATTGCGGGCACTACCACAAATCAAACCACCACCCTCGGCCGAGAAGGTTCGGACTATAGCGCCGCCATCCTCGCCAACCTCCTCGATGCGGAGAGCGTCATCATCTGGAAAGATGTTCCCGGTGTGATGAATGCCGACCCGAAAATCTATTCCGACGTACAGATTATTCCGGTACTCTCATACAAAGAGGCTATCGAACTTAGCTATTGCGGAGCTTCCGTTATCCACCCGAAAACGGTGAAACCACTGCAAAACAAAAAGATACCTCTTTACGTAAAATCTTTCCTCGACCCTGATGCCCCGGGATCGGTAATCAACGAATATACCGAAAGAATTAATTTACCACCTATCTATATCAACAAGCGAAACCAGGTACTCCTCTCTCTCACCCCGCGCGACTTCTCTTTTATCGCCGAAGAGCGTCTGAGTAAAATTTTCGGTGTCCTCGCCTCTTATCGCTTGAAATCCAGCCTCGTACAAACCGCCGCTATCAGCTTCTCGCTTTGCGTGGATTACAACGAAATCAATTTCCAAAAAATGATTTCCGAACTCAAAGACGAATACGAAGTGCTCTATAATACGGATGTGGAACTAATCACTATCCGCCACTATACCAAAGAGATAGTTGACAAATTGGTGGGCGAACGCCTCGTGTATGTAGAACAGAAAAACCGCGTCACTGCTCGATTCGTTGTGCCTTCTTTATAAACAAAGCGTCTGTCATTAGCAACTACTTTCCGCGCTGAGAAAATGAAATTCGAATTCTTCATAGCAAACCGATTTAACCACGAATATAACAAAGAGAAAAAGATGTCGCGCCCGGCAATAAGGATTGCGATAACAGGCGTCATCCTCGGTATGGCTGTCATGATAATTGCCCTCGCAGTTATAATCGGTTTCAAAAGTGAGGTGAGAAATCAAATAGCAGGTTTCGGCAGTCACATCCAAATACTGCCACGAAATATCAACAACGACCCGCAACAGAATTTCATCTTCCGCGACGATAAACTCATTAATGATTTAAAAGAGATAAAAGGGATAAAATCCGTACAGAATGTAGCTCAAAAAGCAGGCATCATACAAACGGAGTCCGCTTTTCAAGGCATCTTGCTTAAAGGCATCGACAGCACTTACAACTGGACCTTTTTCAAGAAAAACCTCATCGAAGGTAATATCCTGCCCGAAACGAATGACTCGATAAAAAACGGCGCCATTATTAGTAGCACAATAGCTAAAGCTATGAACCTGAAGGTGGGCGATGCTTTTAATACTTATTTCGTAACAAACACCCTTCGCGCAAGGAAATTTATCGTTACCGGCATATACCAAACCACCTTCAGCGACTACGACAAACTATTTATTATCACCGATTTACAGCACGTACGAAGACTGAACAATTGGAGTGACGACAAACTTACATCGCTTGAAATTATTATCGATAACTACAGCGATTTGGATATTATTACTTCGGAAGTATTTTCTACTATCGCCTTTAATCAAAGAGAAATAAAATACAGAGTAGAGACTATAGAGAGTTTGTCACAGCAGATTTTCGACTGGCTCAACCTACTGGATATGAACGCAATAGTAATACTCATACTGATGTTTGCCGTGTCGGGATTTTGCACCGTTTCCGGATTGCTGATACTAATCCTTGAGCGCAGTGCCACCATAGGTCTTTTCAAAGCCATCGGAGCTACAAACAGTAAAATACGAAAAATTTTCTTGGCTCAAGCATCATACATTATCGGTAAAGGAATGCTATGGGGTAATATCCTCGGACTCACAATCATTGGTATTCAATACTTTACCCATATAATTAAGTTAGATCCCGCTTCGTATTACGTAGATTTTGTGCCCGTATCGCTACCCTTCAGTATGTGGCTTGCTCTAAACATCGTCATCGGGCTACTATCTATAGTAATATTGATAGCACCATCGTATTTTGTAACGAAAATAGCACCGGCTGAAGCAATGCGTAAGGAGTGATTTTTTGGGGGAATGGAACAGAAAAACATTAAAAATGAAGAAGTTAGAAACAGAAGAGATAATACGCCTAAGCACGGAAGAGTACAAGCAAGCGAGCAAAATGCCCCTTGTGGTAATACTCGATAACGTACGCAGCCTGCACAACGTAGGGGCTGTATTTCGCACCGGCGATGCCTATAGATTAGAAAAGGTGATACTCTGTGGCATCACCGCCACACCCCCGCATCCCGAAATCCATAAATCAGCCCTCGGTGCCGAATTCAGCGTTGATTGGGAATATTTCCATAATACTTGCGACGCCGTAAATAAATATAAAACAGAGGGATACACCATACTCGCCATTGAGCAAGCCGAGGGGTCGACAATGCTCCAAAATATTACTATCGACAGTAATAAAAAATACGCCGTTATCCTCGGTAACGAGGTAAAAGGAGTGGACCAAAACGCAATAAACCTCTGCGACGGATGTATCGAACTACCGCAATTCGGCACAAAACACTCCCTAAACGTCAGCATTACTGCAGGTATCATTATCTGGGAATTTGCGAAAAAGTTAATATTGTAAATCATTTTAAAAGAAAATGATGGTGCCCAATTTTTATTTAGAAAATAGTGGACAAGGTGATGGAGATAGATATAACGAATATACACTATTAATAAATAATATAATAGCAAACAACTACATACATCAAAACCTAATGTTTTAAAAGCCTATAAATTAAATGAAAAAATAAATTTTTCTGATTTACCAAAAGGCATATATATCATAAGATATTTTTATAAAAACACTTTAGTGAAATCTGACAAAATAATATTAACAAAATAAAAATCATAGTTTATGAAAAGGATAATATTTTTAGGCTCGATAATAATATCATTAGTATTATTTTGCTGTTGTGATGATCGTTTTAATAACCG
>JAEDFN010000072.1 GCA_016292775.1 Paludibacteraceae bacterium | reverse complement strand
CAGTAGTCCATAGCGCTGTGTGCGGTAAGGTCGAAAGTGGTAGGTACGATACTGATATAGCCGGCATCGAGGGCTACTTGGTCTAAATTCAGGTCGTCGCTTTTTTCGATAGAGAAGTCCCCCGTCATCCAATAGTATTTATAAGGTCGAGGAGCATCGGCAGAAATGAAATCGTTGCCCCAGCGGCCGTCGGCTTGGCGGCAAGCCTTTATACCTTTGATGTTCGGTATTGCGGGTGCGTTTACATTCAGGCAAATATCTTTTGGCATACCATTGTCGATAACCCCTTTAAGGATAGTTTCAAAAAAAGGTAGACAAGGCTTGAAATCGGCATTTAACGAGTGGTTGCATAGAGAGAACCCGATAGAAGGGATGCCGTGAAGGCTGCCCTCGATGGCTGCGCCCATTGTGCCGGAATATATTACGTTGATACTGGCGTTCGAACCGTGATTGATACCGGAGAGGATAATATTCGGGCGTGTAGGCATCAGTTGCGTGATAGCCAATTTCACACAGTCGGTAGGGGTGCCGCTACAAGAAAACCATTGTATACCGTCTTCGCTGTCGTGCTTGATAGCGTAAACAGGTTGTTCTATAGTGAGGGCACTCGATTGTGCCGAGCGTGGTCCGTTCGGAGCTACTACCGTTACGCTGCCGTATTTCTTGGCGAGTAATGCCAATTCGTGTATCCCTTTGGCTTGTATGCCATCATCGTTAGTGATAAGTATTTGCGGGTTGGTCATAAATAATTATTTCTTTGTTATGATAAGTTTTGTTATATAAAGGAAGATTGACGATCCGAAGATGAAATAGAGAAGGTCGCGACTGTCGATGACGCCTCTTGAGATGGAGAGGCAGTGCTGACGGATGCCGATATTCTTTAATATATAAGCTATATCTCCGGAAAAGAGAGAGCCGAGAAGTTCGAAACCATAGAATAATACAAAGCAGAGTAGGGCGGAAATGATGAAAGCCACAATTTGGTTTTTGCTTATTGAAGAGCCGAACAAGCCTATGCAAACATATACCATTGCGAGGAAAACCAATCCTAACCAAGAGCCCCAAAAGGCACCCATATCCATGTTACCTACGGGGTCGGAGATGTAGTAAACACTCAATGCCCATATCAACGTAGGGAGTAAAGCGATGATTACCAACAGCCATCCTGCGAGGGCTTTGCCACATACTATCTTCCAAGGGGATATCGGCCTTGTGAGTAGTAGCTCTATAGTTCCGCTCTGCTTCTCTTCTGCAAACATCTTCATCGTCACTGCCGGGCATAAGAAGAGGTAGAGCCATGGAGTCAATGTAAACAGCCCTCCTATATTGGCATAACCCATATCCAATATGTTGTAGTCGCCCGGAAAAACCCAGAGCAATAATGAGGTGGAGAGTAAAAAGATGACTATTACTATATATCCTGTAGCGTTACTGAAAAAGGAGTTTAACTCTCTTGATGTAATATTCCACATGTTGTTAAAATTCCGTTTGTTAGAAAAAGGTATATCATGGTGAGAAACAGCAACTTTTATTCGTTGTTGTGCAAAATTCCTCACGTTACAAAGGTAATGTTTTTCAGTGAAACAGCAAAATGTTATATAACTGTCCTACTCTCAATAAACAACTGCAAAATTAATTACTCCTTCCCCCTATAATCTGAAAAATCTTGGAAAAGTGTAAAAAATACCCCCAAAATACCTTGGAAAAGTGTAAAAAATAGCCCTAAAAAGCCTTGGAAAAGTGTATTTTTTCTCCTTTATACGCTTTTGTTTGAAATAATTATTGTATCTTTGTGCTTGATTTACAATAAATAATTTAATCTATATACTGAATACAACACTTTATTTATTTGGTATTTATTATTTTTGTTTTGTAGTTATTAAAACTGAGCAGTTATGATAGAGAGAAAAGCAGAACAATTTATTAAGAGATTTTTAATAGAGGATAATCGTGCTTTTGTTTTTGCGTTGGAATAGCGTAAAGGGGGTTAATACTTTTTTGTTGCGGAATGAAATCGAGGCTTGTAATAATCATTATATTATTATTGATGGCGATGCCGTCGGCAGTAACCGCTCAGTTTAAAAATAAAGAGTGGGTGGGGCGTAATGCTTTCTCGGAGTATGATAGAAAGCATAAAGAGCGTATACCGCCGCAATATCTGATAAAAGCAAATTTTATTTCGGGCTATATCCTTCCGATGACAACAAATTTAAAGAATATCGCTCATCCACCGGTGCTTGGCGGTGAGATTTGCCTTGAGTTCCCTTCATGGGGGATATATCCTTGGCAGCAAAATCTTGGCGGACCGACAGTAGGTGTTGCCCTTTCCGCCCTTGATTTGGGAAATAGAGATATTCTCGGGCAGATGATTGCCACTTATCCGTATGTGCTTATCAACTGTGCCAAAGGCAAATACGTGCAGTTTCAGTATAAGATAGGGGTGGGACTTGCTTTTATGACTCGCACTTGGAACGATGGTGACACTCTGCATGGTATGGATGTGCCTGAGGCTAATTCCGCTATCGGTTCTATTCTTAATGCTTATATTACTACCGGTTTTTCCCTTTCGTTTATTTTGCCGTCGGATGTGCGTTTGCACCTCGATGCCGGCTTTATTCACGCCAGTAACGGTACTGTGCTTCAGCCTAATGGGGGCTTGAATATGCTCTATGGTAGTGTGGGGGCGTCGTACACCATTTCGCCGCGACAGATGCAGCGACCTCCGCAACGCAGAATGCCCGACTTCCCGTATGAATGGGTGCTAAACATTACGGCTTCCGCCGGCTCGCGTGAACTCTATTATCGCGATAATCGCAGTTTCCTTATCGGCTCCTTGCATCTCGGTGCTTTGTATTCCGCATGTAATTGGTATGGCGTCGGGCTCGGTGTGGATGCCTTTTATGACGGTGTCTTTACCCGACAAGGGTTTACAAATTCTATGTCGATGGCTGAGTTTGATGAGCAGACGAAAATCACTAAGTTCAACAGATATTTATTAAAAGAAGATAATATTGCCAATAAATTCCGTGTGGGTGTTGCAATAAATAATGAATTCCGTATCGGGCGAGTGGCTTTGTTGCTCGACTGGGGTGTATATTGCTACGATCCTATACGAAATGCTTATTCCCATGAGCATCCGAAATATGGCACTCATCGTCCGATGTTTTATACTTATGATATCGATAAGGAGGATGGCTGGAATTATTTCCGACTTGGCATCAGAGCACGGGTGTGGGATAATCTCTACATACAGGCGGCGGTGAAGTCTCACCTTCATAAAGCGGAGATGCTTGAGTTTGGCTTGGGGTATCAAATTCCTTTTGCTCGCCATGCCGACCATGTCATCAATGGCAATATGAGTCGCTATTACTTTGTGCATCAATAACTCTCTTTCCCTCGGATGCTTACATCGATAGTTCGCCCACCAATTCTACTTTTTTCAACCAATTAAAATCGGCGTATACGTATATTATGTTTCGCTATCTCCTAAAAATGGACTTTTGTGAGTGTGGATGGAGATAACCTATCATATAATATGCAAAAGTACAACTTTTTCTTAATTATATGATGGGTTGCAACTGTTTTCTTTGTATAATATACACTATTATTTTCGATAAATTCGTTGTATTTTTTTTATTATTTTGGTATATTGGTTATAAATCTGTCTTTAAAAATATTTTGTTCAGATTGTGGAATATTAATTTTGTTAGCCAGTAATTTCCATTTAGATATTCCTTTTAAAACCTCTTCGATTATTTGTTTTGCGGTGTTATGATTTAACATGTACTCTTCGCAAGAATCCAATAATATATTTAAATCAGATTTGGAGGTGTATGAATTTATAAGCAGACTTTGTTCTTTAGACAACGAAGGGTTAATGTCAAAAGCAGGGGAAAGAGTCCAGCCTTGAGGTGTTAGAAGAAAACCGTGATTACGAAAATGATCATCGCTATTTCCTATAGATATGTTAAAAGCCACTCTACGATAAAGTTCTTTTAGATTATAATCTACATTACAGCAGTTTTTAATTATGTAATTAACTATATCAAGATAGCCATTACCGGTATTAGCGTTGCAACCATCTTTAAGACCTAACATCGTCATGGCAGAGGCATAGTGAATTCGTTTATTGTCAGCAGTTCGGTCGAATCTTTTTGATAGCAAGGTATGGTATTTATTTCCGGCCTTGATTACTTTACTTTCTGAGCAATTTAACCCTGATTCTTTTGCAAGAAGATGAGATAAATGTTCCCAAAGACCAACATCGTATAGGTCGTTACGAGATGGAAATTTGGCAATATATAAATGTTTGTTTTCGTCTATTATTGTTGCTTTGGGTCTTGCACCACCCAATGAAGTACCGGGTTGAATTAGTTGAAATAACCATTTTTTTTGAGGAAGAGTATTTTTTTCTTCGCTCAACTCTATTTCATTACTTGCCCTAACGAGTTCTTTGATTTCCGTTATAGGAGGTATTTGAAGTTTGTTAGAAGTATTTATAAATTCGCCGGTTGGATCTATTTTATATCTAAATCCTCCTATTCGTGTATAATCGTCAATTCCGGTTAAGAAGTCGAATTCAGTTAATCTTCTTACAGGGCGTTTTTCTTCCATGGCAAGTATTTGCTCTCTTCTAAGAATTAATGTTCTACCCCATCTATCAGGGAGTGAGTCGGCAAAGCAACCGAATATTTCATTGTTTTGTTGGCAATATTGTATGCCGGTATAATTGTTTATATCATCGCTTAGTTGAATACTTCCATAGTTTTTTAGCCAATCTTTGCTGAATTCAAAACTATAACTCTCTTTCCCTCGGATGCTTTGCATCGATAGTTCGCCCACCAATTCTACTTTTTTCAACCAATTAAAATCGGCGTATACGTATATTTTTGTCATAGTTGTAAATGGTTTTTATTAGATTTTTTTTGAGGCACGTTCACGATTTTTCAGTTGAAGATCTTGTAAAGCTTTACCTAATCGGTCTTCTTGAGCAATAAGTAAGATGTCGTCGTCAAGTTGCAATGCGTATAATACTCTAAGGTATATTCCGATACTTACAGTTGGCGTTCCTTTTTCTACTCGAGAAATGGTTATTTCAGAGCATGTGGCTCTTTCTGCGATTTGAGACATACTGAGATTTCTTCTAAGTCTGGCCAATTTTATCTGTTCACCTACTATTTGTAATTTTTCTTTTAGTTTATTCGGAAGCCTTGTTCCCATAGTGTTTTTTGACATAATTATTTATATTGTATTGTAATTAACCATTTATGATTTTCGTGTTTTGCTATCTCCTAAAAATGGACTTTTGTGAGTGTGGATGGAGATAACCTATCATATA
>JAEDFN010000026.1 GCA_016292775.1 Paludibacteraceae bacterium | reverse complement strand
AAGTTAAGACAATAAATCTATTTCAAATTAGATTATCTCATGTAAACAAAGTAATTAAAATCTATAACCCACAGAAGCTCTAACAAAAGTAATAAAATCACCTCCATCATAGAATTGAAGAAGACACTCATATGATCCTCCAAAATAAAAATTTTTATATAAGAAACCAAAATCAATTTTTGGACCGACATTATGAGTAGTTAATATATCAGAAGCTTTAACATATGATAAATCGTACCCGTTTTCATGAAATTTTTCTGCTATAACTTGTGAATAAAATAAACCTACTCCTAATCGAAATTTTGAATTTTGATTGACTTTAAAATCATAAGAAAAAACAACAGGAATATCAAAATACCACATATCTCTTGAAGGAAATGTATTAACAACAGATCCGTTATAATAAGTGTATTCAGAGAATCTTGCACCAATATTTACATTCCAATTTCCTTTCTTATTAAGAGGTAATTCAATTGATCCTGTTAATGCAGAAGTAAAACCATTCTCAGGAATCAAATCTATAGTATAAGTATGAGCAACTCCGGCATCCAATCTTAAATTAAAATGTACAGGAATATTATTTTCTTTTTTGGTATTATCCGTATTAAGGTTTTTATCTACATTTTGTCCAAATAAAAATGAAGAACACATAAACACCAATATAAATGAAACTATTTTTTTCATAAACTTAAAAATTAAATATTATTGAATAGAAGGATATGTATAATACTCTCTTTTAGTAACTGACAACATCATAAAAATTATTTGCATCTATCATACTCTTTTGTTGAGTATCAAAATTCGTATTATCAGAAAACAAATCCGAAAACAAGACTCTGTCTTCTAAATAATCCTTTTCCTTTACTATAGATGCATTAATAAAATCTATTACCGTAGGATTATCTACGACCATAGAAGTAATTACATCAAGTGTGTTTTGTAACATCACACCATCATAACTTACGGTTGGTTCTTCGATTACATTTTGTAACTCAGTATGCTCTTTACAGCCGAAAAAAAAGAGCACAATCAAAAACAAAAAAATTGTTTTTTTCATAAAGTAGTAAAATAATAAAATTAATAATTCGGTTGCAAAATTAGCCTCACTATACGAACTACACAAATATTTAACTGTTCAAAATGATTAAATTATGCAGATTTAATCATTTTGTAAATCATTAATTACCTGACACTTATCCCTTCGTTATAAATTTTAACTGTTAAAAAAAGATTTTACTCCAATAAATACAGCCAACAATACTTTAAATTATTAGTAAAATTGAACTATACACGCACATTCATATATCAAATATTTATTGTACCTTTGTTGTCGAAACCAAACATACACTATTCATGAAAAAAATAATCTATTTATTATTACTCATATCTCTTTATTGTTGCACAAACAAAGACAAATCAATTGACGAATCTATTCTATACCGCAACTACGAAAGTATGGCTTATAATAATTGTGAAGACTTTAATATAGATAGTCTTCAAATACTTTCTATGTACTATAAAGAAAATAATATTTCAGATAAATATTGCTATTGCAACACGTTAATGGGATGTTATTTTTGTGGAATCGAAGAATACGAAAAAGCCTACAAAGTTCTTAAAGAGGCAGAAAACATTATAGAATCATATCCGGAATTAGCTCCTACATTATATTATCATTTATTCGAAATTTTCAAAAACATCAATACTACAATTGCAAATTCTTATTTACAAAAGACATATAATCAATCTATTATACATAAAGATTCAGTTTATCTGAGTCTGTATTACTTCACTTTATCTTTAGAAAAAGAAGATAGTGCTGATTTTTACTTTCAAGAATGCACTAACCTTTTAAAAAACTACGAAAATACTTCAATATACGATTTTATAAACGCTAATTGGATTATTAATCATAAATCCTCTGCTGATATCATAACCAATGTAGTTCCTTACTTTAACAAATACAAGGATTATCATGTACTGAAAAATATAATATCTTCTTATATTGAATTAAACAATTTAGATTCTGCAACTTATTATCTAAACATATTAAGCACATTCCCAAAAGACAAATTAAACTATCATATTCTATTATCAGAAAAATATAAAGCAGAGAAAAAATACGACTTGGCTTACAAAGAATTATGTTATGCTAAATCAATAAGCGACTCTATTGTTGATTATAAAACCTCTTCAATATTAGAGACTTGGGAAAATGATTATAGCAACAAAAATAACATAGAAAAGGAAAGAAATAAATTTTCAATCCTTCTTACAATAATTATTATTACATTAGCAATCATTATAATAATCCTAATTATAAAACTCTCTCGTTATAAAAGAAAAGTCACAGAATTATCATCAACACTATCCGATGAGAAAAAAGAAAACACTGATTCTACAATACACTACATTGTAACTGCCATTTCAAAACTAACTCTAAAAGAAGACCAATTAATAGATTTGGGCTTAAAATTAATGCAAAGTCCCGATTGTGACTTATCAAAAACAGAATTGCTAGTACTTTGGTTACTTACTTTCAACTACTCCAACCAAGATATAGCCAAAATATTAGATATATGCAATAATTACGTATATCAAATTAAGACAATGCTAAAAGGCAAAGGTGTGAAAAACATTGAAGACGCTAAAAACCTATGCATTGAATATATCATCAAAAAAGGACGTTTATCATAGACAAAATATTCACCGAAAAAAATCGGTGAATAGACTTGTTATTCACCGAAAATATAAAAAATCTGAAACCAAATTGGGCTTCAGACAAATATAGTACGCCTATACGGAATCGAACCGTAACCAAGGGAACCGGAATCCCTCATTCTATCCATTAAACTATAGGCGCAAAAAAATCACTTGTATTTAACTCCGTGAGCAGATAAACAAAGGATAAAATTTAAAATGGGGTTGAACCGACAAGAAGGCACAACCCCATTGTTATTTATAATTAGAATTCAGATAAAGGCTCCTCAGCTACAGGTGGTTGTGGATTATTATCTTTATTCTCTACATTATCATGACGCTCAGGGCGAGGGCGACGTTCGTCTCTACGTTCGTTACGATCTCCTCGTTCAGGACGTGGACGGCGTTCATCTCTACGTTCATTACGGTCTCGACGATCTCCTCGTTCTGGTCTTTCTCCTCGTTCAGGGCGCGGACGGCGTTCTTGTTCTACATAGCCTTCCGGCTTCTCTTTCAACACACGTGCAGAAAGTTTGAACTTTCCGGTTTTATCATCTATTTCAAGCAATTTAACATCAATATAATCTCCCTCTTTAATACCGGTCTCTTCCATTGTCTCAAATCTACGCCAATCTATTTCAGAGATATGTAACAATCCTTCTTTACCAGGCATAAATTCTACAAAGCAACCGTAAGTCATAATAGACTTAACTTTGGAATGATAAACTTCGCCGACTTCAGGGATAGCAACAATGGCTTTTATCATTGTAAGGGCTTTATCGATACTATCTTTACAAGAAGCAGCTACTTCTATTCTACCACCCTCTTCTACCTCTTCGATAGAAACAGTAGCACCGGACTCAGCTTGAATACCTTGAATAATTTTACCACCAGGGCCGATAACAGCACCGATAAGCTCTTTAGGTATCATCATTGTTACCAATCGAGGTGCATGAGGTTTAAGGTCAGGACGTGGAGCAGGAAGTGTTTCTTGTATTCTATCAAGAATATACATACGGCCTTCGTGTGCTTGACGTAAGGCATTTTCAAGAATTTCGTAAGTTAATCCTTCCACTTTAATATCCATTTGAGTAGCAGTAATACCATCACGAGTACCTGTTACTTTGAAATCCATATCTCCAAGATGGTCTTCATCACCGAGGATATCACTCAATATTGCATAGTTCTTACCCATATTTTCTGAGATAAGACCCATAGCAATACCTGAAACAGGTTTCTTCATCGGCACACCGGCATCCATAAGAGCAAGACATCCTGCACATACTGTAGCCATAGAAGAAGAACCGTTACTTTCCAAAATATCGGAAACTACGCGTACTACATAAGGATAGTCGGCAGGAATCATTGGTTTTAATGCACGAAGAGCCAAGTTACCGTGACCGATTTCTCGGCGACCTACTCCGCGAGAAGCTTTTGCTTCACCTGTAGAGAATGGAGGGAAATTATAGTGTAAAATAAATCTTTCTTTGCCGGTAATAAGGGCTTCGTCAACAATCTTTTCGTCTAATTTTGTACCGAGGGTAACAGTACAAAGAGACTGAGTTTCGCCACGAGTAAATATAGAAGAACCGTGAGGGCCCGGGAGGTAACCTACTTCAGACCAAATAGGACGAATTTGTGTGGTTTTACGGCCATCAAGACGTTTACCTTCATCAAGAATGCAACGGCGCATCGCCTCTTTTTCCACATCATGATAATATCTATCAATAAGAGCACCTTTTGTTTCAAGCTCTTCTTCTGTAAAGTTTGCTTTGTATTCGTCTACTACAGCAGCAAAAGCATCGGAGCGAGCGTGCTTATCAGCATTACATGAAGCGGCAACTGCGTATGCTTTATCATAAGTTTTTTCTCTTACATCTTTACGAAGTTCTTCATCATTCTCTTCATGGCAATATTCACGTTTTACTGTTTTACCAGCCTCTTCCATCATCTCAAGTTGCGCCTTACAGTGAACTTTAATAGCTTCGTGAGCAACTTTAAGACCTTGAAGAAGGTCGGCTTCGGAAACCTCTTTCATCTCGCCTTCCACCATCATAATATTGTCGATAGTAGCGGCAACCATAATATCCATATCGGCATTTTCGAGGGCTTCGAAGGTAGGATTTACGACATACTCTCCATTAATACGGGCAACACGCACTTCGGAAATAGGGCCATGGAAAGGAATATCTGAAACAGCAAGAGCGGCAGAGGCAGCAAGGCCTGCAAGAGCGTCGGGCATATCAACGCCGTCGGCTGAATAAAGGGTAACATTAACAAAAGTTTCGGCATGATAATCATCCGGGAAGAGAGGGCGCAAAGCGCGGTCTACAAGTCGAGAAACAAGAATTTCATAATCACTGGCTTTGCCTTCACGACGAGTAAAACCACCCGGGAAACGGCCATTAGAGGCGAATTTTTCTTTATAATCGACAGAAAGGGGCATGAAATCTGTGCCCGGCACGGCATCTTTGGCACTACATACTGTGGCCAACAACATAGTATTACCCATCTTAAGCATCACGGCTCCATCTGCTTGCTTGGCAAGTTTGCCGGTTTCAAGGGTAATAACGCGTCCATCACCGAGTGTGATGGTTTTGGTAATAACGTTCATAAATATATTTTTATATTGTCTCAAAAAAATTTCTCGCAAAGGTACAATTTTTTTTTGAAATTCACCTCTTTATTAATATAAATTATTAATCAACAACCTCTTTTTTCTATTAAAATAATTATTCACGTATAAATCAACTCCTACTATTTAGTGAATTCCCTATTAATTTTCTTTATGAATGGGCTTTACTTACAAATTATTATATTCTGTAAAATCCTTAATAAATGTAAGTAACATTTTTTTGTTTGCTACTTCTCCGATAAGAAACGCTTATTTTTTATGCACACTTTACAAAAAAATGAGTTTTTTTTAGTTCTCAACAGAACGATAATTTTTAACATATAACAAAAAAAGTACGTTTATAAAATCGATTTTATGCTTAAAAACATAGCTTTTCAGCATCAATTATATAAAACTTGCAATTTATAAGTACATATAAAACTCTATAATACAGTATATTGGATAATGTAAAAAATACTTTAAGTGTTTTTATAATTACGATTTATAAAATTTCACAGAAAAGATGTTCTTAAATATGTATTTTTTTTCTTGAATATTCATGATATTGTTGTTACTTTGCAGCGTAAAAACATAAAACTAAAAGCTTAATCTTTTTTACCTTAAAAAACTAATACTAGAAATTACCACTAAAAAAGGCTCTTTGTGAAAAGAGCCTTTTTTATTTCTTATTTAATTATTTTTATAATCACATCATTATCAACATCTCTTACCAAGAATACACCACACTCATCTTTTTTAATAAAGTCGGAATATTTTCCTCTCCAAACTTCAACTCCAAGAATAGTATAAACAATTACATTCTCGATTTTATTGTCAAGAAAAATATTATCTGTTGGAGCCGGCACGGAAACATTAATCGAAGTAGAAACGGAATCTTCGTATCCCGCATCGAGGCATCTACCCGTTTTTAACGTCACTAAGAACGTACCGGAATTCGAAAAAGTATGTTCTACCGATGGCAAATCGGAAGAATTACCATCACCGAAATCCCAATAGAATGTAGTAGCAAACGGGGTTTCAGATTCGAATAGATATGTGGATTCCGACACTGCTGTTATTTTCATTTTTGCCGTTAATGAATCACGCTGCCAATCCTCATAATGTTTATACACCACACTGTCGACAGCCTGCTTAATCAACGTCATTTCGTTTTCAGAGATGCCGGGATTATACTTTATTGCATTCGGAGAATCTTTAAAAAGCATTGAATAAAAAGTAAGCGCCGCAGCATAACTTCCGGATAATGAGGGGTGACTGCCATCTGTTTCATACAACTCAATAGAAGGGAAATTCCGTCGTATATATCTCCACACTCTACCGACGGGCGAAACTGCGGTATTAAAAGAATCTTTCATAAGCATATAACGCAAACAAAGCATACTGTCCATACCTTCATAGGTTGACAATACCGGGAAATAAACTCCGTTAGCCGCGTCCCCGTTTTTTCGCCCCCACGTCATATAAAACATCGGCAATACACAATCATTGTATTTATATATTGTATCTACAAGCATTTTTGCCCAAGGGTATACTTCTACTTCAAATTGCGAATCGGGGAAAGAGGGCAATTGTGATTGCTCTTGCAGCACCACAACATCCCAACCTCCGTTCTTAATTTTTTGCATAGTAACGTTATTACAATGATTTTGAAAAGTAGCTCCACCGGGAGTACTACTCTCTACTATTATTTTCTTGCCTGTAGTAAGCGATATCTCTTTTATCATTGCGGGCAAATCGTTGACATATGTATAACTATTGCCCACAAACAATATCCTATATTCGTTCTGTGAATAGAGATTAGCATAAAATATTATACAAAAAAGCAATAAAATCGCTCTTATTCCATGAATCACTCTCATAAATAAATTCTTTAATTGATTAATTAATACTGACAATTTTCTCGATTTTTTCTATCATTGCACTGACTTAATTTACAAGAACATGGTCATATAAACAGGTATGTAATCCACGCCATTTTCTCGTTTGTAATCCTTTGTGTAAATCACATATTTATTCATTATTCGATCTGAGAACTTAGTACAAAACTCATCCAATGATTTGTGGGACTTATATCCGGATGATTTAACTTCAACAGGAGAAATTTTATGCTTCTCGGTGATGATAAAATCAATCTCATAATACTTCTTGCCATCTGCATAAGGTATAGTATGATAGAATAAATTTTTCCCGGTTGCTCTTAACATTTGGGCAATCATATTCTCATATACATATCCAAGATTAGTACTTAGTTTATCGCTGAGTAATTTCTCATATATAATATTTTCCGTTATATCACTATCCTTGAATGCTAGTGTAACGAATAGACCGGTATCAGAAGCATACATCTTAAAATACTCAGGATTCTTGGTAAGAGCTAAACCTACATTTGGATCATCCGAATGAAATGCGATATTGGTTGTCATTGAATCCTCCATATCTGTTACGATATTGATAACTCTATCCACTTTCTCTTCCGGTATGGCATTTCCAACTTTATAGCGAGATGTATTCCTGCTTAATTGAGCCGGTATAGCATCATACATAGCCTTTGCTCGTCCTGAATCATCAATCTTGCCGAAATCCTCCTCATACAAAGCAATAATGTCTCGTTTAGTTAAATCCACCGCAGTAAAATTGTTGGTTTTAATATATGCAGCAACAGCTTGAGGCATACCTCCAACAAGCATATATAAGCGGAAATCACGCATAAGTTTCCTATGAGTAGCATCACCAAGAGAAATCTTTTTCTCAAATGCACTACGCAACAGCGGTATGGTTGCCGTATCACCTAATGCCCATCTGAACTCCTCATAGTCCATTGGAAACATATCAACCTTTGTCTCTTCGCTTGGAATGATGATGTTTTTACTTTTAGATCTTACAGAAATTAAAGAGCCTGTTTCTATATAATCATACCTATGGTCCTTTACAAGGTGCTTGATTGCTTGTCTTGCTAATGGTTGCAACTGTACCTCATCAAATATAATAACGGACTCTCTTTCATGTAATTCTACCTGAAAGATAAATTGCAATCTGATAAAAAGGTAATTCAGGTCGGATATATCATTGAATAAATCACTTACCTCTTTAGATACTTTAGAAAAATCAATTAATATGTATGACTTATACTCATTTCGAGCAAACTCCTCAGCAATAGTTGATTTGCCAACGCGACGAGCTCCCTGAATAAGTAATGCAGTATCCCCATTACGCTCTTGTTTCCACTTGAGCATAGTGTCATACATCTTTCTCTTAAAACGAATTATATCCTCTGCCATAGTCTTTGATTTTGATGCAAAGATAAGGCTTTTCTTATTTTCCACCAAATTTTTTAACTCAAAATGCCGTTTTCCACCAAATTTATAATGCCATATTCGCCGTTTTCCACCATTTTTATAATGCCGTATTTGCCGTTTTCCACCAAATTTACATATAATAAAATAGTTTGATACTCAATGAATCTTAATCAAACTACATCAAATATACAAAAAACAAGGTATGCCAAAATTTCTTTTAGCATACCTTTAAATTTATTTTTACACTAACTATAAATAATTAATATAAACTACGGGAGCGACTACTGCTGAGACAATATAGGTCGCAACTCCGTTGTAAAACAAATTTATAATTATACTGACTTATTATTTTCCGAAATAACGTTTGTATAAGCCTTCGAAACCTTTACCGTGACGAGCTTCGTCTTTAGCCATTTCGTGTACTGTGTCGTGAATAGCGTCGAGATTAGCAGCTTTAGCATTACGAGCGATACGCATTTTATCAGCGCAAGCACCAGCCTCTGCATTCATACGTTTTTCAAGGTTTGTTTTAGTATCCCAAACAACATCACCAAGGAGCTCGGCAAATTTAGCGCAGTGCTCAGCCTCTTCGAAAGCATAACGACGGAAAGCTTCTGCTATTTCAGGATAACCTTCGCGATCTGCTTGACGGCTCATTGCAAGATACATACCTACCTCTGTAGCTTCTCCCATGAAGTGAGCGTTAAGGTCTTTAATCATCTCTTCTCCTGTGCCACGAGCAACACCGATTTCGTGCTCTGTAACAAATTGAAGACTTTCTGACTCAACGAGTTCTTTAAATTTCTCTTTTGGTTGTTTGCATTGTGGGCAAAAATCCGGAGCGGTATCACCTTCGTGTACATAACCGCATACTGTACAAATGAATTTTTTCATAGTCGTAATTATTTTTATTATTGTTATTAAAAATCTTTGTTGGATGAGGCTTTTTCTGATTTGCATTTCGGGCACAAACCCCAACAATAAAGATGCATATTTGTAATTTCAAAATCATTTATCCCGGATAGTGGTGAGATATCCGGCTGCTTAAGGTCGTATAACTTTCCGCAACACTGACATTTAAAATGTGCATGTGACTTTACATCCGCATCATACCGTACATTCTTATCGTCGATAGTCAACGATTGTAATGCCCCATTTTCCTCTAAATGCTTAAGCACATTATATACGGTAGTTTTACTTAAAGTAGGCATATATGGCAACACTCCATTGTAAATATCATCTACTGTAGGATGTATCATATTTTCCAATAGATATTTCATGATTGCCACCCTCTGGGCCGAAGGTCTTATACCCTTTTCTTTCAAATATTCTACCGTACTCTTCATTTTAAATTAGATTTAAATTTGTAATGATTACAATTTTAAATTCACTGCAAAGATATAATATTTATCTTGAATAGCAATGAGCCGAATATAAATTTAACATATTTTTATTCTATCCAAATTACAATAATAAAACATAAATTTCACGATTCTTACTATCTGAAACTAATTATTAATTAAGGAATCGCAAACATACCGGAAATCATTATAGATTGATTTTGAGGCATTGCAAGCATTTTTATTGGATTATCGTTTTCAAAAAAAGCGACAACGTATTCAGGAGTAGATGTATAAAAAGAAACGCAAGAATATATATTACCTTTATATACTAACATATGATGAAAAAATTCACACGACACTCTGCACACTTCATCATTATTTTTCAAAACAACCAAGTCATTGATGTAATTTAAAAAACTCGGATGTTCCAAATACGATAAATATATATCGTTATTATAGGAATAAAGAGCACAAGCACATGTTTTATAATATCTGGAATATGACGTCATTACATTCTCATCATAAAAAGCCTTTAATAATTCTCCATTTTTAAAAATAGCCGCAATAGAAGGATAAGTATTTCCATTTTTATCATCATAATACTTTTCTATATCTCTAAACATAAAAATATTTTCATCATTATCTATATAAAAACCTTTGGCAGAGAGTGAAGAATTTTTTGTAGGGTCGTAATAAGAAATTAATTTACCATCTTTCCAAACGCAAGTAGTTTTTCCATTTGCATATAGTATATATCCAAAATAATAGATGCTTCCATTAAAATTTTTCAACTGTTCTACTTGAGCAAAAAGAGGTATGGACACAAACGTTGGAGTTTCTAAAACTACATCGTAACATTGACCATCTTCCCAATAATAAGGCTTATAATAATACGCAGCAGGTATAGAATCATTTCTAAATTTAGAATAAATTCTCAACTTACCATTATAAACAAAGAAAATACCATTAGGAAGATCTTTATCTTTATAAAGAATCTTACCATTTTTTCTTACCACTCTACAAGAATCTCCATTATGTATTTCATTTGTAAGTAAATAAACATCATCTCCATCAATACAATGAGTAGAAATATTACAAACTTTATAATCTTTATGATCTTCAAAATAATATTGTTCTCCTTTTAAAAAGCCATAGAATCCTCTTAATTCATTATCTAAACCATAATAAAAAATGCCATTACCTTTATTTAGGTTATTATACTCATTATCACAACTTGCAAAGAGGGCAATAAAAAGAAAAGCGAATAAAATACTAAAACTAAAATTCTTCATATTTTCATATTTAATTAATTAATATTTTTTTAAAGCAAACAATTTGATTATCTTTTATCATATATAAAAAATAACAACCTGTAGGAATTTTTATTTGAAATATTCTATTTGTATTTGAATAAATACACCTTCCTGAAACGTCAAAAACTTTTATAATGTCATAATCTATACCATCATCTATTGATATAACATCTTCGTTTTGTATAAAATATTTACCTTCCTCATCAAAAGAATTCAAATTACTTTGAACAGAATTGATACTAGGAAAAAATTCATAAGCACCAATATCAATAATTCCATCATAGATTCTATTATTTGCATCAAAATCAAAATTACAAAAGAAATTCAATGAAGTCTGAAACCCTTGCAACAAAGAATAATACAAGAAATTATTACCAGCATTATAACAAGGGCTGGACTTTGAAATGCCATATTCCAAATTATGTGTATCTATAAATAAAGGTATTTTATCAATATTAAACCCACTATCTATTGCAACACTTAAATTCCAATTGGAACTACCCCCGGAATTCTGAACATCACAATAGGCAAACTCTAGCAAATTTTGATTATTAAAAAAATCAAAAGAAGCCATTCTATCAAATGTATTATTATAAATAATCGAATTTAAAACACTTAAATGTGAATGATTGTACAAATAAAATCCGAAATAGCCAGTATATCCCGTAGTATTATGAGAATTTTCCACTATAGTTGTATTCACAAAATTAACTTTTGAAGAACTCAAACTAATTAAATTTTCCGGAATTGTATTAAAACCATCATTCACGATTTTGTTTCTAGATATTACAGAATTATATAAGAGAATTTCACCGTTATAACGATCATAAAAATCATTTCCTGAATTTTCAAAAAGCAAAATCGGACTACCAATATTATTAATAATTCTAAGATTTGAAAATAACACATTATTATGAACTAGTCTAATAGCTGCTCCTTCTCCATATCCATTTTGTAAAGTAAAACCATCAATAACAATATCTTTATTATCCTGCCTATGAGATAAAGTTTGATTTTCAATCCATATACAATAATAATGATTATGTCCGTCTAATATAGAAGGATAATCTGACCAACTTTGTCTATCGCTTAAACAAGATTCATTACCTTTAAAACCACCATAAATATGAATTCTTCCACGATAAGATGTTCTATAATTGACAACGTAATCATCTGGGCACCAAATTTTTATGGGAGAATACACTCCACAAGCTACAAAAATCGTATCATCAGGAGATGGTTTTAATCTTCCTTGACTACTCCAAACTGTAGTAGGATTAATATAAGGATTTTGCAAGAGATCGGAAATATCTTCTGCAGCATTCGACCAAGAAGAGCCATCTTTAACTCCTGCCCCTCCCTCTTTAACATACCATATTTTACCAAAACATGAATTGGCAAATACAAACAGCAACATAAAAATAATTATTCTCATAATAATTAAACCTTAATTAATATACATAATAAACATCGTTGATATTAACTTTAAATACATCTGCATTTTTAACTAGGATGAATCAAAAGTCTAATAAAAATAGAATAGCAAAAAAAAACATCTTTTCGAAAAACAAAAGTAAATAAAATATTTAAAAAAAACAAACAAAATAAAGATAAAAAAAATACCGAATAAAGTGCAACGTAAAAAAAAAAAAAAAAAACAGTACCTTTGCAAATGAAATCTAACACATAGATTTCAACACTTTTCTTGAAACAGCTCAGATTAATAACATAATAAAATAAACCCTATGAAAAAATTAGTAGAAAGAAACAGATATTTGGCTTTTACAATAGCCATAGTGATATACCTACTATTAGATTTAGGTATAAAATTCATCTTTGGAGACAATGATTTTGCTTTAACATTAAGATCAATAGTACCTCTCGGATATTTGTTCTATGTAATAATTTTTAGAACGAAATTCACTTGGCTACACGCTCTTATACTATTTATAACTTCATATTTTCTGAATGTTTTGGCTTATTATATTACATCTGCCGTTTCCATATCCGACATATTTTTATACAGCTTAATTTATGCTGTTTTTACTATTTTGATATGTTGGATTATCAATATAATTTTACAGTTAAGCAACCCAAAAGAGAAATAATCCGAATTTAAACAGTTACACTTACTGATGATAATATAAAAAATTAGGCTGTCTAACTAACGTAAGACAGCCTAATTTTTTATGTTTATAGATATCTATTACAATTGAGGACCGGCAGCTACTAAAGCTTTACCTTTTTCGTTAGAAGTAAATTTATTAAAGTTTTTAATAAATTGCTCTGCAAGGTTTTTAGCTTTTCCTTCCCACTCACAAGCGCAAGAATAAGTATCGCGAGGGTCGAGGATTTTAGGGTCTACATTAGGCAACTCGGTAGGTACTACAAAGTTAAACATAGGTATTACTTTAGTAGGAGCTTTATCGATAGAGCCGTCGAGGATAGCGTCGATAATACCGCGAGTATCTTTAATAGAGATACGTTTTCCGGTACCATTCCAACCGGTATTTACAAGGTAAGCTGTTGCACCGGAAACGTTCATTTTCTTAACGAGTTCCTCGGCATATTTAGTAGGGTGTAAGCTCAAGAAAGCAGCGCCGAAGCAAGCGGAGAATGTAGGTGTTGGCTCAGTAATACCGCGCTCTGTACCTGCAAGTTTTGCAGTAAATCCTGAGAGGAAGTAATATTGAGTTTGCTCAGGAGAAAGAATAGAAACAGGAGGTAATACACCGTAAGCATCAGCAGAAAGGAAAATCACCTTTTTAGCTGCAGGAGCTTTAGATCCCGGTTGAATGTTATTAATATGGTAGATAGGGTAAGAAACACGAGTATTTTCGGTTACGCTCTTATCTGCGAAATTAATTTTACCATCTTTATCTACAGTAACATTCTCTAAAAGGGCGTCACGGCGGATTGCGTTATAGATATCAGGCTCGCTATCTTTGTCAAGGTTGATAACTTTTGCGTAGCAACCGCCTTCGAAATTGAAAATACCTTCATCATCCCATCCGTGCTCGTCGTCACCGATAAGTTTGCGTTTAGGGTCGGTAGAAAGAGTAGTTTTACCGGTACCTGAAAGTCCGAAGAAGATAGCGGTTTCGCCTTTTTCATTAGTATTTGCAGAGCAGTGCATGGAGGCCATACCGCGAAGTGGCAACAAGTAGTTCATAATTGAGAACATACCTTTTTTCATTTCACCACCGTACCATGTATTGATGATTACTTGCTCACGGCTGGTAAGGTTGAATACTACTGCTGTTTCGGAGTTCAAACCAAGTTCTTTGTAATTCTCAACTTTTGCTTTAGAAGCGTTGTAAACAACGAAATCAGGCTCTCCGTATTCTGCCAACTCTTCTGCTGTAGGACGGATGAACATGTTTGTAACAAAATGGGCTTGCCATGCTACTTCTACAATAAAACGCACTTTTAAGCGTGAGTTTTTATTTGCTCCGCAGAATGTATCTACTACATAAAGTTTCTTATTTGAGAGCTCTTTTGTAGCGATGTCTTTCAGAGCAGCCCAAGTTTGCTCCGTTACAGGTTTGTTATCATTTTTATATTCATCGGATGTCCACCAAACTGTATTTTTACTTACTTCGTCCATTACGAAGAATTTATCTTTTGGTGAACGACCGGTATAAACACCTGTCATCACATTCACAGCACCTAATTCGGTTACTCGACCTACTTCATAACCCTCTAATCCGGGCATTGTTTCTTCTTTGAATAGAACTTCATAAGATGGATTGTGAAGCACTTCTTTTACTCCACTGATTCCGTACTTTGATAAATCTAATACTGACATAACTATATACTAATTTAAATTGTTATTAACAAAATTATTTTCTCGAGAAAGGAAAATCCTATCCTTTCCCGATTGCAAAATTACAACAAAAAACGGAAATACAAAAAGAAATAAAGATTTTTTTCCATAATTAATCAAATTAATACAATGTATTAATTTACAATAACTTATACAAAATACAGAGTATTAAAATAAAGATAATAATATGTCGATATGTTAAATCAGCACATAAAAGAAACTTTTGTGCAACATCTTTTTTACATTTAACGTAAAGAAAAAGCGGGAAAAAGAGAGTTTTAGAGAATAAAGAAAGTGAATTATTTATAAGTGCTATTTTTTCTTTGAAAGACAGTAGTCGCAATGTCCGCACGGTTTTGGATTTTGCTGTCCGAAATATTTTGCCAGCAGCACGGAGCGACACTCATTTTCAGCACTGACATAGTTATACATTGCAAGTAGACGTTCGTAAAGATATTCGATGCGTGACTCATAGGCGGCTTTAGGAATAAAGAGTTCTTCCGCTATCAGTCGTGGGGTATTGTACACTATCAATGGGGTACGTTTAAAAGGGATGTAGTCGACAATGCCTTGGGAGGAGAGTGCTACAAGGTGAGAGTAAATTTTATCTCTATCCATACCGAGAGCTTTTGCTATATAATCTTCGCTAATATGCTGATAATCGGAAAAAATTCCGGTATAAACACGCAGGAAAGCTTCGAGTATGGGGTCGTTATCCGGCTGAGCCATTCTCCAATCGTACAGTTTTGATGGTGGCAACGTCACTTTTAATTTACTGGCGTTCTCCATCTCATCCACTAAAGTAATATATCCTGCCCATTGTAAGATATTAAGAGATGCTTGCACTTGGGAATAAGAGAGCCGGCATTTTTGGCAAAACAGTTCAAGATTAAAAGGAAAAACACCACCTTCGCCGGAATAAACACCTATTACAAAAAAGTTTGCCAGCTGCTGATAAACGTTTCTTACATAATCTTTAGGAGGAAACACCTGTTCGTGACGATGCAGAAGTCGCTCCAAACTACTCTCTGTAACCAGGAGTACGGCATAAGACTTTTTACCATCTCTACCGGCACGGCCTGCCTCTTGATAATATTGCTCCAGTGCATCGGGAATGTCATAGTGCACAACAATTCTAACATCCGGCTTGTCGATACCCATACCGAAAGCGTTTGTAGAGCAAAGTATTTGAGTTTTACCCTCCATCCACTGTGTTTGTCGTTTAGTTCGCTCAAAAGCATCGAGACCGGCATGATAAAAGTTTGCGGACAGCCCCATTTTTTGAAGTATAGCTGAAAGTTGCTCCGCTTGTTGGCGAGTACGAGTATAAACTATTGAAGAGCCATTTACCGCTGTAAGTATTTTGTATAATTCAGCGTCTTTATCATTAGTTTTGCGTACTACATAATAGAGGTTATCACGCTCGATGCCGGTTTGAAAATGGCAATAATTGCTCATTTTCAGTTTGTCGCAAATATCTTTTTGCACTTTGGGAGTAGCGGAAGCGGTAAGTGCCAATACGGGGATATTCGGATACGAATTTCTCAGGTCGGAAATTTTGAGATAAGAAGGTCGGAAATCGTAGCCCCATTCAGAGATACAATGTGCCTCATCTACGGCGATAAGCGACACATTAATATATTGCAAGCGAGTAAGGAAAAACGAAGATTGGAGCCTTTCGGGCGATACGTATATCAACTTATATGCGCCGTACTGGGCTTGTTCCAGAATATCGAAAATTTTGTTGTGCGACAGTGCCGCATGAAGCACTACCGCTCTAATGCCACGTTTTTTTAAATTCTCCACTTGGTCGGTCATCAACGCTATCAAGGGAGATACAACAAGCACTACCCCATCAAGCACCATAGCGGGAACTTGATAGGTTAGTGATTTGCCTCCGCCGGTAGGGAGTATTGCAAGGGTATCTTTACCACTACATACCGAGTCGATTATCTCTTTTTGCAATGGGCGAAAAGAATCGTATCCCCACCAACGCTTTAATATTTTTTCGTAATTTACCTTCTCTTCTGCCACTGAAATAAGTAATTTCTAAAAAAAAGCAATAATATTTGTAAGGTATCTTATATATCAGAATTACAGTGGTTTAATAGTGAAAAGAGCTACCGCCGAGGAATTCTCTAAGAAGTGATGTAGGAGGTATTTCGCAATCTTGTATAGTAGTAAAGTATTTCAAGAATTTCAGCAATCTATGTGCTTCGGAATACTCTTCACAATACTGTGGCACTTCGGCAAGGATAGGCTCGGCATGGCGACGAAGTACTGCAAATTCAAAGAGCATTGCGCTATTAAACATTACGTCGGCATTCTCTTGATAAGGGAAAATCCATTTCTCTTCTCCTTTACGCACTGAAGGCCAGCGAGAAATAGTGTCACGAGCTGAGTAATTGCGGAATTTATAGTCACGTACGATGCGGCGAAGCAATCGAGTATCGGTAGTTGCGATATAGTTATGGTCGTCTAAAGAGATAGAAGTGAGCGCAGATACATAGACTTTAAACATAGCTTTTTGCGGGATAGACGGGCACATATCCGGGTTAAGAGCATGGATACCCTCCATTATTAATACGTCACCATCTTGGAGCTGAACAGTATCGCCATGCCACTCACGCTTACCGGTTTCGAAATTAAAAGTAGGTATTTCTACTTTTTCTCCGTTAAGAATCCTTTGCAATTGATTATTAAGCAGGTCGAGGTCGAGAGCATTAAGGGCTTCGAAATCCCATTGACCATTTTCGTCAAGCGGAGTCTCTTCTCTATTTACAAAATAGTTGTCAAGGCTCAATACGAAAGGGCGTAATCCATTAACCACCAATTGTATGCTAAGGCGTTTTGAGAAAGTGGTTTTACCTGAAGAAGATGGACCTGAAATCATTATAAAGCGGCTATCCGGTTGTCGCTCTTTTATCATATCGGCAATACGCGCTATCTGCTTTTCTTGCATTGCTTCCGACACCTTTATCATATTATACACGGTAGAGTCGGAAGCTATTTTATTAAAATCACCCACATTGCTAAGTCCTAACGTTTTATTCCACTTCGTAAAATCGTTAAAAATATCGAACATCTTTTGTTGATCGATAAATTTCGTGATTTGAGAAGGATTTTCTTTATCGGGAATCAGGAGTACCATACCATTATTATAAGGTACTATATCGAAGAGGGAGAGGTACCCTGTAGAAGGCACAAGAATGCTGTTGTAATAATCAATAAAATCATCAATTCTAAAGAAGCGAGAATAAGGCACACCGAGAGTTTCCAAAAGAATAACCTTATCCATCATCCCTTTCAGGCGGAACATTTCGATAACTGCCGGAGTCTGTTTTTCTTCAGAAACAATAGGTTTATCTTGGGCAATAATATCACTCATTTTTTGTTTGATATTATTGATAAGAGAATCATCTACAGCACCCGCATAATTGTTTATAGTACAGAAATATCCGCCGGAAACGGGGTGTTCGATACGGAGAGATGCGTTCGGCAAAAGGTCGGCAACAGCTTTCGACATCACCATACTTATAGAACGCTGGTAAACCCTCAAGCCGGATGAGGAAGAGCAATCGATAAACTCAATATTTTTCGGTTTGTACACTCTAAAATTCAAACTCTCCACTTTGTAATTTACTCGAGCGGCGATAACATCATAATTTAACTTAATCTTCAAATCTTTGTAAATGTCCAAAAGGGTAGTTCCCATCGGATAATCTTTGAATTGATTATTGTTTTTACAAAAAATCGTAACAGTATTGTCCATGATATAGATGCTGTTAATAAAAATACAAAACTAACATATTGATTATCAGGGCAATAAATATAAAGACATAACATTACCCCAAAACGTCGTAAAGTTATAAAAATTTTACGAAAACTAAATGAAAAAATTTATTAACTTTGTACCCGAAAATTATATAAAAACATTATGAATTTCGGAGTATTAGAATTCCTTACACTTATTGGTTCCGTAGGTTTGTTTCTATACGGCATGAAACTTATGAGTGAAGGGTTACAAAAAGCTGCGGGAGATAGACTTAGAGGCATTTTAGCCTTGATGACAAACAACAGATTTTTAGGAGCTTTGACGGGTATTTTTGTCACTGCATTAATACAAAGTTCTTCCGCAACCACAGTAATGATAGTAAGCTTTGTAAATGCCGGGTTGCTTACTCTCGGTCAATCAATGGCTGTGATAATGGGAGCCAATGTGGGCACAACTATTACTGCATGGATTATTTCTCTTTTCGGATTTAAAGTCAATATTTCCGCTTTCGCCATTCCATTAATTGCTTTCGCCATTCCACTTCTCTACACGAAAAAGAACACATGGAAGAATTGGGGCGAGTTTATCTTAGGTTTCTCCTTTTTATTTTTAGGATTAAGTTATTTAAACAGTTCGGTACCTGACCTAAAGTCGAATCCCGAAGTGTTTGCAGTGCTTGAGAATTACGCGAACATGGGGTATGCATCAGTACTTTTATTCGCTTTTATCGGTATGTTGCTGACAATGATAGTGCAAGCGTCGAGCGCCACTTTTGCCATAGCGCTGATAATGTGCAGTAAGAGTTGGATTACTTTCGACTTGGCGGCAGCGATGGTACTTGGAGGAAATATCGGTACGTGTATCACCCCTCTTATCGCCTCCATATCGGGTAATATTTGGGCAAAAAGAGCTGCTGTAGGCCACTTGTTATTCAACGTTCTCGGATCTATATGGACTCTGCTTTTGTACTACCCTTTCATGAAACTCATTGTATGGATTTCCACTACAATAGTCGGCGACCCTAACGCCCTTTACACTTTTGCACAAAATTGTGACCCGACATTACTGGAGCAATTAAATAAAGGTATTATCGACACTTCTATCCCCGCCAACAACGCATTGGCTGCCGGTTTTGCTCAAAAACAATATTTCGTTTCTTTCGGCCTCTCTATGTTCCACACCGTTTTCAATGTCATCAACATCTCTATAATGATATGGCTTACAGACCTATATGTGAAAATTGTAACCACCATCATTCCGTCAAAAGAGACAGAAGCCAAAGAAGAGTCGCACTTAAAATTCATCAGTGCCGGTATGCTTTCTACCGCAGAGTTATCTATCCTTCAAGCCAAGAAAGAGATACAACTCTATGCTGAACGAACAAACAGAATGTTTTTACAAGTAAGGGAACTATATAACGAAAATAACGACTCGGAATTCGTAACCAAATTCTCGCGCATACAAAAATATGAAAATATCTCCGACCGTATGGAGATAGAAATTGCCACTTACTTGACCAAAGTGGCCGACGGCAGACTTTCTGACGAAAGTAAACGCCAAATACAGATGAAGTTGAGAATAATTTCCGAGATAGAGAGTATTGGCGACTCCTGCTACAATATGGCAAGAATTATTCAACGTAAAAAACAGCAGAACGACAAATTTACAACTGAGATTAACAAAAATATTGAGTTGATGTTCAATTTATTACAAAACGCTTCGGAGAATATGTGCGCAATACTTAATAAAGATTCGGTAGCAAACTCCGACGTCAACAACACTCAGAACCTTGAAAACGAGATAAACAACTACCGCGACCAACTCAAAAACCAAAATGTAATAGACTTAAACGACAATAAATACACTTATCCGGTAGGTATTACATATATGGATATGGTATCGGAATGTGAAAAAATGGGCGACTATATCATAAACGTTGTAGAATGTATTGCAGAAACTAAATTATATAATTATACCTCTGTAAATTCATAACAAACAAGCATTACATTACGTTATTTACACATATAAGCAAAAAATACAAAGCAAAATATATGAATAAAACGGAAAAGCAATTCGACGATAGTATTAAAGAGTGCCGTGAAATTTTCAATAAGAAATTGAAAGACTATGGTGCCGCATGGAGGATAATGAGACCGACAAGCCTCACCGACCAAATATATATCAAAGCCAATAGAATACGCACATTGGAAACTAAAGAAAATTTGGTAGGAGAGGGAATACGGTCAGAGCTAATAGGAATTATCAACTACTGCATTATAGCCTTGATACAATTAGAATTAGGGTACTCCGAAACAGATGATATCGACACGGAAAAAGCGCAGACACTTTACGACAAATACGTAGAACGCACAAAAAAACTGCTTGCAAAAAAGAACCACGACTACGACGAAGCATGGCGCCAGATGAGAAACGAATCGTATACCGACCTCATACTGATGAAAATTCACCGCACTAAACAGATAGAAAACAATGGTGGTAAAACACTTATTTCCGAAGGCATTGATGCCAACTATTACGACATGCTTAATTATGCCGTTTTCTATATGATACAACAACAACTACAACATAACCAAGAATGAAAAACAACAATATTACAAAAACATTTTTCCATATCTTCTGCATCATATTAGGAACAGTATTTCTTTTTTCCGGATTTGTAAAAGCAGTAGATCCGCTCGGCACCGTATACAAAATACAAGACTACCTCGATGCAATGCACCTTGGTATATTATCATGGAGTGCCGAATATGCAGCTTTCATTTTGATTATTCTCGAAATGTCGGCAGGTATATTGCTATTACTTCACATCTCTTTTAAATGGGGATTACTCGTTGTAACGGCAATAATGCTATTTATGACGCCCCTAACTTTATGGATTGCTATTGCAAACCCGGTGAGCGACTGCGGCTGCTTCGGCGACGCTATAACGTTAAGCAACTGGAATACTTTTTGGAAAAATATTGTTTTAGACGCTATTATCATATACCTGTGGATTTTTAGAAAAAACTTCTATCCTTGGCTTACAGAGTTGCCATCACAAATAATTACAATAATAATAACTTTATCGATATTGGCTTTCTGCTTATACAATACAACGAATTTGCCGGTAATCGACTTCCGCCCTTACCACATTGGTGCAAACATTTTAGAATCGATGGAACTGCCGGAAGGGGCTAAACAAGATATATATAAAACCACATTGATTTATAGCAAAAACGGTGTAAAACAGGAGTTTGACCTACAAAACTCTCCTTATAACGACTCTACATGGACTTTTGTGGAGCAGAAAACAGAGCTGATACAAAAAGGTGATGTACCTGCCATTCACGACTTCAGTATTATCTCTCCGGAAGGCGATGATATTACTTACGACGTATTGGAAAATGAGGGCATTACATATCTCATCGTAATGTACGACTTAAACAAAACAAATACCAATCAAATTGAAAATGTCAAAAAACTATACGATAAGGCACAAAAAGAAAATGCCGACTTTTTGGTTCTTACCGCTTCATCACAGCTCATCGACGAATTTAAAGCAAAGAACTCTTTAAATTGTAATTTTTACCTCACCGACCCGATACAACTAAAAACGATGGTGAGAGCAAATCCGGGCGTTGTAGTGATAAAAGGAGCAGAGGTCATTGATAAATTCAATGCTAACAACACATCTAAATTAGAAGCAATATATTAAAAAATAGAATAATTATGAGAAAGAACATTGTTGCAGGCAACTGGAAGATGAACAAGAACCTGCAAGAAGGCGTAGCATTAGCTAAAGAATTGAAAGAGAGAGTACAAAATCCGAATTGTGAAGTTATTATCGGCACTCCATTCATTCACTTGGCTACTGTATCAGAGTTATTAAAAGGTAGTGTAATCAAAGTAGCAGCAGAGAATTGTGCCAACCACACATCAGGCGCATATACCGGAGAGGTATCTGCAGAAATGGTAGCCTCTACAGGTGCTACCTACTGCATTATCGGTCACTCTGAAAGAAGAAGTTACTACGGAGAAACTTATGATATCTTACGCGAGAAAGTAGACCTTGCACTAAGCAACAATTTACGCCCTATCTTCTGCATCGGAGAGGTAAAAGAAGAGCGTGAAGCAGGCAAACAAAACGAGGTTGTAAAGGCACAACTCGAAGGCTCTGTATTCCATTTGGATGCAGACTCCTTCAGCAAAATAGTTATCGCTTACGAACCTGTATGGGCAATAGGTACAGGACTTACCGCTACTCCTGAGCAAGCTCAGGAAATCCATGCTTTTATCCGTTCATTAATAGCTGATAAATATGGTAAAGAGGTTGCAGAAAACACCACTATTCTTTACGGTGGCAGCTGTAATGCAAAAAATGCTGCAGGACTTTTTGCAAACCCTGATATCGATGGCGGTTTGATAGGCGGAGCATCACTTAAAGCTGATGACTTCTGCGCCATTATTAATGCTTTTTAAGCACTTGATTGATACATAAATTAAATTCTGAAAAATATCTTTTTCCGGAATTTAATAATATAACAAAGGAGGGTGTTATAACACTCTCCTTTGTGTTATTAACAAATATTGCTGCCCGGTAATTCAAATGGCAACGAGCTAATGTACTTGACAAAACAAAAAACCGGACAGCACGTGAATCGTACCACCCGGTTTGTTGTTAAAATAATTATTGTATTATTTATCTATTGGTTTAGTTACTTTAAGAATTACCAGATTTTTCCTCTATTAAATATTACATATAATCATTATCTATTAGAGTTATCTATATAAAAATTTACTTCTTCCCTATCTATATCATTTTCATACACGAACTCTCTAACATCATGAACGTCATTATCTTCTATCCTAATGATATTTTTATTAATAAGAATAGGGCATTGAGAAGAAATTGTATCGTATAACTCGGAAGCACTTAATTCAAAATCTATGTTACTATATGGAATACCATTAATTCTAGGGTGAAAATTCATAATATAAAGTGGTGAACCGTTTTGAATCTGAACATCATACCGAAAGATTTCTTCTTTTAAATCATTAACATTACTAACAAAAATTGTCGTTCTTTCTTCCGGCAATGTTATTTTATCATCAACAGTAAAATTCATAGTAACCAATTGTTTATCAGAAGTATTTCCTTTATAACAATTTACTATTATGTCAGTTTCCTCTTCTGAAATAAAATAAATATCTGGGATAAGCGGTTGTGGAGTACAGGAAACCAATAATAGTGCACACAATAAAAAATAAAAATAATTTCGTTTCATATTATTAAAAATTTAAATGTAAATTAAAATACATATATCACCTTGATTTAAAATACTATACAATCAATATAACAGTCTGACATAGCGGTAATACATAAAATATCTATGTCAGACTCTAATGCTAAAAGCATACGAACAAAATAATTTATACAAAAAATTTTTCATGTAGCAAAGGTAAAAAAAAAATTATAAATAAAAAAAATAATTTATAATAATTTTCATATCAAGTGACTAATATTGCTTATTTCTATGATATAGGGTGAATTCAAATGGCAACGAGCTAATGTACTTGACATTTGATAAATTGTAAATATTGCACTCTATATAATCCGCTATATAATAGAGTACAAAAGTTGTAATAAAAACAATTAATGCCTGTATTATAGAGAATTTCTTGCGAATTGCATTAAACTTTCAAACTATCTCTGTCAAGCAAAAACTCATAGATGTTC
>JAEDFN010000025.1 GCA_016292775.1 Paludibacteraceae bacterium | reverse complement strand
TACAATAATATTTTTGATATTTCTGACTTTATAGGTAGACCACGACTGCCTACAAAAACTATTTCTCTACAGATACCAGGTGAATTATATAATGAATTAATTAGTATTAATGTTTTAAATCTTTCTTATGAAGATGTTTCTTTAAACGGTTTGTATACCCCTTTTCAAGATACGATAGAAAATGATATCAATATAGATTTCGTAGTAGATGAAGATTATTATTTTAATGGTAATAATTCTTCTTTGAACGATTTTGTTTCTATTTCTATTCCATATAAAAATGGATTCTCTACTGGTGTTGATCTTTTGATTAATCCAATTCAGTATAATCCTTTAACAAACACTATACGAGTTATAAAATCGTTAGAAGTAGAAGTTCCTCTTATGGGTAAATCATTATGGGATATTCACGGCTATGAATTATTAGATGCAAAAAATGTGTTTGATCCATTCGCTTTTAATAACACATTTGTTGATCATTCAAATTCTTTTTTAAAGAATTATATTATAATAATTCCAGATGAATCATATAGAGAATTTATTCAAGAGTATGTTGATTATAAAGAAAGTGAAGGCTTTAATATTGATGTTATTACTTTAAATTATATTAAAAATGAAATGTCTATTGATACTGTTTCAAATATAGAATTAAGGAATTTTTTAAGACAGTGTTATTTTGGTAAAACTTATTCTGAAAAACCAAGATATCTTTTATTGGTTGGAAATTATGATTTAATTCCGGTTTCATATACTGTGTATGAAGATAATTCTAATACTGTAGATTATTATACTGATATATATTATGGTTGCTTAGAAAATCCAGTAATTAGAAATGAGAATAATTTTTATCCTGAAATTAAAATAGGTCGTTGACCTGTTAATAATATTGAAGAGTTTAAAGCTATAATTAATAAGAGTATTATATATGAATCAAATGTTAATAGTAGTAATTTTGATTACAAATATATGTTAGTTTCCGGATTGGATAATGATACATTAAATTCAAGTTATAATCGAGATAAGTATAATTGTATTAAGGATTTCTATGAAGAATTGTGTGATAATAATCTTATTAATGGAAAATTATATGATGGAAGAAATTATTCTACTTATATAAATAATTTAGCGGATACTTTAAGGAGTAATATTAAGTCTAATTTATGGATGCTAATTTATTGCGGTCATGGTGGTTATAATACTTTATGGTATCCATTTATTATTAATCAAAATAATTTGTATTATTATGCTCCTTATGACAATAATCCTCCTATTGCGATGTCTTTTGCATGTTTAACAAATAGATTATCTTCCAATACTTGTTATGGAAAATCTTGGTTATGTGGAAGTGAGTTTTATGGTGGGGTGACTCATTATGGTGCCACGGGACTATCTTATAAGCACCAAAATGAATCTTTATCCAAAATTATTGCTAAACACATTAATCCATCTAATTATAAATTTTTATCTAATATTATTCATAATGCTACTGGCAAATATTATGCATCAAATAAAAATATTTATAGAAAGCAACAAGTCGAAAAGTATGCATTATTTGGAGACCCTACTTTAATTATTAAAGGCAATATTACTTCTAATTTTGCTCCTAAAATGGATAATGAATTTAATAAACAAGATATTTTTAATATCGATAATAATTTGGTTAATATTAACTATAGTGGCAATAAAGGATTAATTGTAGTGTATAATATGCTAGGTCAAATTATTTTAAAAGCTAATTTCATAAATGAAATGAATTGCTTAAATTTAGATTCTCTTCCTGAAGGGATATATAATGTTGTATTAATCTCTGATACTATTTACTCAACTAAAATATATGTTAAACATTAAAATTTTTTGCCTTATGAAAAAGATTTTATTCATTATTTGTTCGGTATGTGCATTTATCTTTACATCATGTCATTATAGATGTAGTAAATCTTTATTTGATTATGTGCCGAAGTCTTATTTTTCTCAATATTTCCCGGTTGAAGGAACTGAAGTTAAATATCACAATAATGCCTTCGATACTATTACTTTTATTACAGAAAAACCAAGTTTAATATGGTATGATGATATTGAAAATAATGGTGCTAATACTTTTGAAAATGCAATGGGAATGATGGACTATAGAATGTCAAATGTAGACAATGTCCTTTATTTTAATATTTATATTACCGGATATTTACATACAAAAGAACAAATTACATCTTGTCAATATACTTGTCACATTAATGATTCTATTTATATAGATTATTGCGATTCTTTGTACTGCCACCCAACAGAGCTCGTTCAAAAATGTTTAGGTGACAACATAGTTATTTTAAGTAATAATGGTGATTTGGTTTTTGAAATCAGACAAAATGTAGGAGTTGTTAAATTCTTTAATAAGAATGAATATTGGTATTTAGTGGAATAACTATTTTTATAATGTGAAATAATAAAATGAATGAGACTGCCTAAGTGCACTTAGACAGTCTCTTTTATTTATTATAGCAAAAAATTAAATTATTTATTTGCAGCCTCGAAGTCTTGCATGCATTTTACAAGGGCTTGTACAGACTCAATTGGACAAGCGTTGTAGATAGAAGCACGGAAACCACCAACAGAACGGTGACCTTTGATACCTACCATACCGCGCTCTTTGGCAAATGCCATGAAGTCTGCTTCTTTATCTTTGTATTGCTCTGCCATTACAAAGCATACGTTCATTATTGAACGGTCTTCTTTTGCTGCTGTGCCTACAAACATAGAGTTGCGGTCGATCTCATCATAAAGAAGTGTAGCTTTTTCTACGTTTAATTTATTCATAGCTTCTACACCACCAAGTTTCTTAACCCATTTCAATGTTTCGTGCATTACGAAAATAGGGAATACAGGAGGAGTGTTGAACATAGAGATGTTACGCTCTTCTTCTGATGCATGTGTTGCATAATTAACCATTGTTTGTAATGGACGGTTGATTTTGCCGAGAAGGTCACGACGGATAATTACGAAAGTAACACCTGCAGGGCCTACGTTCTTTTGTGCACCACCATAGATGAGGGCATATTTGCTTACGTCTACAGGACGGCTCATAATGTCGGATGACATATCTGCTACCAAGTTGATAGGGCAGTCCATATCATAGCGAATCTCTGTACCGTAAATAGTGTTGTTGGTTGTGATGTGGAAGTAATCTGCATCTGTAGGGATTACATAATTCTTCGGAATGTAAGAATATGTTTTATCTTCTGATGAAGCTACGATTTCTACTTCACCATAGAATTTTGCCTCTTTTGCTGCTTTCTTTGCCCAAACACCTGTTTGAAGATAAGCTGCTTTTTTCTCTAATAAGTTGGCAGGTACGGTGAAGAATTGTGTTGATGCGCCACCTCCGAGGAATAATATTTCATAGTTCTCCGGAATGTTAAGGAGCTCACGCCATAATTCACGTGTCTCTTTCATGATTCTTTCCCATCCCGGTGTACGGTGAGAAATTTCCAAAATACCGATGCCTGTACCGTCAAAATCACGGATGGCTTCAATAGCAGATTCTACTGCTTCGCGAGGAAGTACACATGGTCCTGCGTTGAAATTGTGCATTTTCATAAACATTATGATATTTAAGTGGTTATTATTTAGTTGTTTATATTTATTTACACTGTTTTTGTTTCGCGCCTCAAAGGTAGTTATTTAATTATTATTGAACAAATTTTTTTGTCCCTTTTTTTAACAATCCGGTTTTTTGTAAACTCAATACTTTTTCGGCGACGTTTCGGAATAATTTTTTGAAGGTTTTGTCAATGGATTTTTAAACTATTTTGCCAATATTCCGTTCTTATCGGAATAATATTTTGAAGGCTTCGTCTACTTTTGATGCCGCAATAATCTCTATTTGATGCTTCCCTTTAACTATCTGTCCGAAATTGAATTCAGGTATTATTATCTTTTTAAATCCTAATTTCTCGGCTTCACTGATGCGCTGTTCTACCCGCATCACGGGGCGTATCTCGCCACTCAAGCCTACTTCTCCGGTCATACATACGTTGCTTGGTATTGCTAAATCCAAATTACTCGAAAGCACAGAGGATATTACTGCTAAATCTATTGCCGGGTCGTTGACTCGTAATCCTCCCGCAATATTTAAAAACACATCTTTTTGTGGTAATTTAAATCCCGCTCTTTTTTCCAATACCGCCAAGAGCATATTCATCCTGCGTATGTCAAAGCCTGTGGCACTGCGCTGTGGTACTCCGTATGCCGATGTGCTGACAAGGGCTTGCACTTCTATTAAAAACGGGCGTATCCCCTCTATCGTCGCTGATACCGATACTCCGCTAAGGTCCATGTCGGTGTGACTTAATAGCATCTCACTCGGGTTCGTTACCTCTCTCAGACCGGTGCTTTGCATTTCGTATATTGCTATCTCATCTGTACTCCCGAATCTGTTTTTGTGCGCCCGTAATATGCGATACATATAGTTGCGGTCTCCCTCGAATTGTAGCACGGTGTCTACTATATGCTCCAATATCTTCGGTCCCGCTATGCTGCCTTCTTTGGTTATATGGCCTATTACTATCACCGGTGTGTTGCTCTCTTTGGCATATTTTAATAGGGCTGCAGAGCATTCACGAACTTGTGTCAGCGATCCGCTGCTCTGTTCTATCGCCGTTGTGGAGATGGTTTGTATAGAGTCGATTATCAGCAAATCGGGTTCTATTGTTTTTACCTGCTCAAAGATATTTTCCAATATCGTGTCGCTATAAATATAGCATTCACTCTGCATATCACCTATCCTTTCCGCTCGTAATTTGAGTTGCGTTGCACTCTCTTCCCCGCTGGCGTAGAGTATCTTTTTTCCTTTCATACCAAGGGCTACTTGTAATATCAATGTAGACTTGCCTATGCCCGGTTCTCCGCCTATCAATACCATACTGCCGGGTACTATTCCTCCTCCCAACACTCTGTTCAGTTCCCCGTTACCTGTGTCGATACGCGGTAGATGCTCTGTTTTTATCTGACTGACGAGTTTCGGCCTTCGCTCTTCAAGTGTCTGCTTGTGATGTGTATAACTGCGCGTTACTTCCGGCTTTACAGTGTACTCTACAATGCTGTTCCATGCCCCGCATACCGGGCATTTGCCATAGGCCTGCGGAAAATCTGCACCGCACTCTTTGCATAAATATGTGGTCTTGCTCTTTGCCATGGTTTATCGTTTCCAAAAAGATGGTGACATTAATAGTAATATTGTAAATAACTCCAAACGACCTAATAGCATAAGGAACGACATGTACCATTTTGCTATTGCCGGTAACATGTAGAAATTCCCTGCGGGACCTTGTGCTCCTAATCCCGGCCCTGCATTGTCTAATGCCGTCAGCGATACTCCTACTGCCTCTTTTAATGGAAGCCCGAAAAGTAAAAAGATTATCGTGGAGATTATCGCTATTATTATATATATGGATATAAATGCATATATATTTGCCACGATATTGTCGTTCACTATGCGCCTGTTGATGCGTACCGGCATTATCGCTTTAGGGTGCATTATACGCTTGAATTCATATAAGATATTTTTCCCTATTATATGAAGACGTATTAATTTTATACCTCCTGATGTCGATCCCGCAGATGCTCCCGTGCACAATAGCAGAACTATTAAAAACCATAATACCGTAGGCCATTGCAGATAGTCTTCAGTGGCAAATCCGGTTGTCGTCATTATGGATACTACATGGAATAGGGCACTGCGAAATCTGTTTTCTATTGCAGATAATGTGTCGCAGTTGTTGAATATACATAGTCCGATTCCTGTAATACAAGCAAATATGGCTATCGTTATCAAGTAAACTCTCAACTCTTCGTCTTTGAAGAATTTCTTTATACTTTTCTGGCTGAAACTGAAGTATATCAAAGAGAAATTTATACCGGCTATTATCATTCCTATGATGATGGTGTAGTGAATAAAAGGTGATGACCAATAGCCTATTGATGCTTGTTTTGTAGAATATCCACCCGATGACAGGGTAGTTAGGGCGTGACAAAGTGCATCGAAAGGTGACATCCCGAAGAGGTATAATAACACACCGATTATTATAGTAAATATTAGGTAAATAACCCATAATCTACGGGCAGTATCCGCTATTCGGGGCCTTAATTTGTCGTGAGTAGGTCCCGGTGCTTCGGCGGAATAAATCTGCATGCCCGCTCCGAAAAGGGGTAGTATTGCCAACGATAATACCATTATTCCCATACCTCCTAACCACTGTGTGAGGCTCCGCCAATAGAGTAATCCGTGTGGTAGCGACTCTATATCATTTAATATGCTCGCTCCGGTGGTTGTGAAGCCGGACATCGTCTCAAAAAAAGCATCCGTTATTGATGGAATGTATTTACTTAAAAGAAAGGGTAACATCCCGAAAAATGAGAATACTATCCATACAAAACTCACTAATATATAGCCTGCTCGCGAATCTATCTGTTTGTCGGATTTGTCTCCCAACAACATCCACGCACCTCCCATTATGGCTGTAATCAACGACGACTCCAAGAGGGCTCTGAAATCATCTTCTTTATATATGTATGATACTATCGTGGCGGTAAGCATAAAAAATGCTTCTACAAGCAATAATATGCCTAACATGCGAAGTACCATTCGCCAATTGAAATTCTTTATCATCGTTTAGTTGTTGAAAAATTTCGCTATTTTCAGTAATTCGTTTGAACGGCAGAAGAGTACTACATGGTCCGATGGTAATATCATCGTCTCTCCGTTAACTACATATCCTTTGCCGTCGCGTACTATGCCGCCTATGTTTACATCGTGTGGCAAACGGAGGTCTTTTACCTTGTGGCGCGTGATGCGGTCGCCCGGTTTTACTATAAATTCCACAATTACCGCATCCGAATATGTGAGGCATTGTACCTCATTGGCATCATCGTCAAGGGTTTGCTGATAAATGTGCGACGCTGCTATGAGTTTCTTGTTTATTATTGTGCCAATGTCCAAATTATCGGCCAAATCAATATAGTCTATATTCTCTACTTCGGCTATCGTTTTTCGAATTCCAAGACGCTTGGCGGCAAGGCATGCAAGTACGTTGGTCTCCGAATTGCCCGTGATGGCTATAAAAGCATCCGCCTCTTCTATGCCCTCATCTTTCAATAAATCAATGTTTCTGCCGTCTCCATGGATTATCAATGTGTCGGTTTGGTCGGCTAATTCGTAACATTTATTCTTGTCGCTCTCTATTATTTTTACGTTGATGTGGCTCGGTAGGTATTGTACGGTTTTCAAGGCTATGCTCGATCCTCCCATTATGATAATGTTCTTTATATCGAAATAGGTTTTCCCGGCATCCTCTTTTACAAATTCCAAATTCGTTTTGGCACAAATAAAATATACCAAATCATTGGCTAATATCTCGTCATTACCACCCGGTATTATAGTTTGATTATGCCTTTTTATTGCCACAATTCTATATTTCTCGTGATTGAAAAATCCGCTTTTGAATTGCTTGTTGATGATAGTAGCGTTATTTCGTACTTTGATACATACCAATATCAGGGCTTCGTTGCAGAATGTTCGGTATTCTCGTATCCAATTGCGCCTTAATGATTGCACTATTTCGCTTGCGGCAAGCATTTCAGGATATACGAGGATGTCAATGCCTAATGCTTTGAAAATCTCCTTGTTTTTAGGCAATAAATATTCGTAATTATTTATCCTCGATAGCACTTTTTTTGCTCCTAATTGAGATGCCAATATTCCGGAATTGATGTTTATACTCTCTTCCGGTGTTACTGCTATGAAGAGGTCACAATCTTTTACTCCACACAGCATCAAGTCTTTTATCGATGTGGGCGACCCTTGATGGGTGAGCATATCGTAATTGGAGTCGAGGTCTTGTAAATGCTCCTCGTCACTATCCATTATCAATATCTCATGATTTTCGTTCGATAGCATTTTGGCAACGTGTCTACCTACTTCTCCCGCACCTGCTATGATTATTTTCATTGTTTGTCAATGGTTTTTATTTTTTGGAAAATGCCCTCGCTGTCAATTTCAAGCATACGGTATAACTCTTGTTGTGTACCATGCTCGATGAAAGCATCGGGTAATCCCATTTTATATACTTCTTTACCTTTATATCCTTTTTCTATTATCCAATCTTCTATGGCACTGCCTATACCACCAATCATAGTGCCATCTTCAATAGTTATTATTTTTTCGTATTTGTTTGCAATAATCTCGAGTAAATTTTCATCTAAAGGTTTGGCAAAACGCATGTCGTAAAGTCCTACCGAGATGCCTAACTCTGTTTTTGCTCTTTCTATTGCTTTCTGAGCTTGGTATAATAGCGGACCAACACCGACAACGGCAGTTTTTTCACCTTCCATCATCACCTCTCCAACGCCGGTTTCTATTGTTGTCATCTCGTTATGCCAATCTACCAATATGCCTTTTCCACGAGGGTATCTTATGACGTAAGGTCTCGGCTCTTTTACTGCGGTGTACATCATATTTCGTAAAATATGCTCGTTACGTGGCACGGCAATGGTGAGGTTTGGTATGCAACGAAACATTGCAATGTCGAACTGACCTTGATGAGTAGCCCCGTCACTACCTACCAATCCGGCTCTGTCAAGGCACATTATCACATGTAAATTCTGTAATGCTACATCGTGAATTACATTATCATAAGCCCTTTGCATAAAAGAAGAATAGATATTGCAAAAAGGTATCATCCCCTCTTTTGCCAATCCGGCGGAGAATGTAACGGCGTGCCCTTCGGCAATACCAACGTCAAAAGTGCGGTCGGGCATCGCATTCATCATTATATTCATTGAGCATCCCGATGGCATAGCCGGGGTTATACCTACAATTTTTTCATTTTCTCTTGCCAATTCCAAAAGAGTATTGCCGAAAACGGTTTGGAAGAGAGGCGGCTCGCCTGCTGATGATGTCTTGATGCGCTCGCCCGTTGTAGCATTGTATTTCCCCGGTGCATGCCAAGTGGTTACCTCCTCTTCCGCAGGCTTATATCCCTTGCCTTTTTTTGTGATAATATGTAGTACTTTCGGCCCTTTAAAGTCCTTTATCTCATTGAGAGCCTGCACCATCCATTTTACATCATGCCCGTCTATCGGTCCGAAATAGCGAATGTTCAGCCCCTCGAAAATGTTGTTGCTGTCCGACCCCGCACATAGCCCTTTTAATGTGTTGCCAAGGCGTATGGCGGACTTGTGTTTGCCGTCGTCCATAAGACCTATTTTACGCAAAAAGTGATAAGCTTTAAAGCGTAACTTGTTGTATGTGGGGTTGAAATGTAAATTGGTTAAATATTGATTGAAACCTCCTCGGATTGGGTCGATAGCCATATTGTTATCATTGAGGATGATAAGTAAATTATTGTCGTTTGTAGAGGCGTTGTTAAGTCCCTCAAAAGCCAAACCACCCGTCAATGCTCCGTCTCCTATCACGGCAATGATATGTTTGTCCTCTTCTCCTTTTAATTTTGCCGCTATCGACATACCCAATGCCGCAGATATGGATGTGGATGAGTGCCCGGTGCCAAAAGCATCATACTCACTCTCTTTAGGATTAGGAAAACCACATAACCCCTTGAATTTTCTATTCGTATTGAAGCGACTTTTCCTGCCTGTCAATATCTTGTGGGCGTATGCCTGGTGACCTACATCCCATATCATCTTGTCGTACGGCGCATTAAATACGTAATGTAGGGCTACTGTTAACTCTATTACTCCTAAATTAGCCCCAAGATGCCCGGGATTGTCTGCCAATTGCTCAATGATAAATGTGCGTAATTCATCGCATATCTCAGGCAATTCCGATATGGTGTATCGCTTTAAATCCGATGGAAAGTCTATGTGTTTTAAGAGTTTGTAATCCATTATTATATCGTAGTATTTATTTTTTCCAATTTGCAAATATACTATTTTTTTTGCAACCGTATTACATATTTACCGTCTATTTATTTTTGAAAAATATTTTGTAAATACTTTTGTGTATCGAAAAAATATCGTACCTTTGCAAAAATAATCGTAGCCTGTTATGGACTCTTCTTCAAAACAAAATACTGATGAGAAAAACAATCTCTATACCAAAGCGTTAGAGAAGTTTAGCGTTTTGAATGAAGAGAATAAGAAGCTTAATGATGAGATAGTTAAATTGCAAGATGAAGTTAAGTCTTTGAAAGAAAAACTTAGTCGTGTGGAAAATGACTATCAATCTTTAGACGAAAAATACCAAAATCTTAAAATAGCTAAAGTAATTGGTTGGGACCAGGAAAGTAAAAAAGCTGCTATTAATAAGATTCACGGTATGGTGCGTGATATAGATTATTGCATTTCTTTTTTGAAAAATAAATAAATACACTCTTGTGATTATGGAAGATGATCAATTGGTAATCTCTATTAAATTATACGATAGGGTGTATAAATTTAGAATTGATAGAAATGAAGAGGAGGCTTTCCGTAAAGCTAAAACTCTTTTTGACGATAGATTTCAAGTTTTTTTTTCCGCCTTGGAAGCTAATATTTCCAATGGAGAGCTCAGTCGTGAAGATGTGTTATATCTACTCGCTTACGAATTTGCAGTAAAGTATGCCGATATGAAAATCACTGAGGATTTGGATATAAAAAAATTGAAAGAAATTGTTGATATGAAATAGAAATAATAGCGGTTTTGCCGTTATAAAAATATATCTCGCACTTCTTCCTCCATTACTCCGAGTCGGTTTATGGTGTATGAAGTGCTTTTTTTTATTAATAATTTTAGAAATTTATAAATAATGGATTATTTAGTTATTATACTTGCTGTTGTAGGCTTGCTTCTGGGCTGCGGTATAGGGTATTTTATTACCATATTCGTGCTCAAAAGTAGAGTGGCGGAAAAAATTAAAGAGGCGGAAGAGCAAGGAGAAAATTTAAAGAAAAGTAAATTACTTGAAGCTAAAGAGAAGTTTTTGAATATGAAAGCTGAATTCGAAAAAGAGGTTCAAGCTCGCAATTCAAAAATTCAACAAATCGAAAATCGAGCTCAACAAAGTGAGTCTCGCGCTCAACAAAAAGAGCAACAACTCAATCAAAAACAAAAGGAACTCGACCGAAAAAATAGTGAATTGGATAATGTCCGTGCCAACCTTGAAAAACAATTGGCAGATGTGGATGTTAAAAAGACGGAGTTAGATCAAAAACAAGCCGAAGTTACTGAAAAACTCGCTGAAGTAGCCGGTCTCTCCGCACAACAAGCCAAAGAGCAACTCGTGGAGTCTATCAAAGATGAGGCTAAAACGGAAGCTATGGCTTATGTCACCGAAATTATGGAGGATGCCAAACTATCCGCCAATAAAGAGGCTAAACGTATCATTGTGCAAACTATCCAACGCGTAGCTACAGAGACGGCGATAGAGAATTCCGTTACCGTTTTCAATATCGATAGCGACGAGGTTAAAGGACGTATTATCGGCCGCGAAGGTAGAAATATTCGTGCCCTCGAAGCCGCTACAGGTGTTGAAATTATCGTCGACGATACTCCGGAAGCTATCGTTCTTTCCGGTTTCGACCCCGTGCGTCGTGAAATTGCCCGCCTCGCTCTGCATCAACTCGTTGTCGATGGACGTATTCACCCGGCTCGTATTGAGGAGGTGGTTGCTAAAACACGTAAACAAGTGGAGGATGAAATCGTTGAAATCGGTAAACGTACTACTATCGACCTCGGTATTCATGGCTTGCATCCGGAATTAATCCGTCTCGTAGGTAAAATGAAATATCGTTCTTCTTACGGTCAAAACTTACTGCAACACGCCCGTGAAACTGCAAACCTCTGCGCCATTATGGCGGCCGAATTGGGTCTTAACCCTCAAAAAGCAAAACGCGCCGGTTTGCTACACGATATAGGTAAAGTGCCTGACGACCAACCTGAATTGCCACACGCAATACTCGGTATGAATCTTGCCGAAAAATATAAAGAGAAAGCCGACGTTTGCAACGCTATCGGTGCTCACCACGACGAGGTGGAGATGACTTCCCTCCTCGCCCCTATCGTGCAAGTGTGTGACGCTATCTCCGGTGCCCGTCCGGGTGCCCGTCGTGAAATCGTTGAGGCTTATATTAAACGCCTTAACGACCTCGAAAATCTCGCTCTATCCTATCCGGGCGTTATTAAAACTTATGCCATTCAAGCCGGTAGAGAACTTCGCGTTATCGTCGGCGCCGATAAGGTTGATGATAAAACGGTTGAAACTCTTTCTTACGATATAGCTAAGAAAATTCAAGATGAAATGACTTATCCGGGACAAGTGAAAATTACTGTAATCCGCGAAACTCGTTCCGTAAGTTATGCTAAATAATTAATTCATTTCCGTTGTAATGACGTAACATCCCTCTGTTGAGGCGTGATAATTTCTTGTAGGTTCGTTTCCTCCTACAGGTGTTATGACGTAACATCGCAACGGAAAAGTATTACTTCGATGGTTGTAAGTAGGTTAGTTCCTCCTGTAGGTGTTTTGACGTAACATTCCAACGGAAATGAATTCCTTCTCGGGGCTGTTTGGTTTCGACGGCGAGTAGAAGAGGTATGTAAGCATGCAGTGCATTGTCTGTTACGCACTTTAATCTTAGCAGGTAAATTATAACTGGCGAAAATAACTACGCTCTCGCTGCCTAAGTCGAAGTACAGTAGACTTGCTTAATTTCGGCACAAGGTGCTGAAACGAGACATCTCTCGGATGCTACGCTCCAAGGCGGTCCGGCTCAGAGGTGTGGATAATTTGGAGATAGTGCTCTTATGCTGCGATATCAGCATGAAATTTTTAGCAGATAAGGTAGCAGTTGGTGGCTTCGGTCTTGCTGCTGCTCGAAAACCAAAGCGAAGATAAGCATGTAGAAAGCGTATTGCTTCCTCGTTCGGACACGGGTTCGAATCCCGTCAGCTCCACTACTTTTTTTGTCACTATATAAGTTAATACCCTACCAAAGATGTTTTTTATATTCATCCTTTGATAGGGTATTCTCTTTTGTTAATATACCGAATTTTACATATTTATAATGATACTTTAGTAGCGATGAATTATTTCCTTGTGTGATTTGTGTAGATAATATTTATATTATTTAGTAGGAGAAATTATGGAAAAATTACGATGAAATTACGATGAAATTACGATGAAAATACGATGAAAATACGATGAAAATACGATGAAAATACGATGAAATTATAACCTATCGGGTATTAATACTATTTTATGTTGTAATTTTATACCCTTAATGGTGTAGTTTAAAATAATTTTATTATCTTTGCACCCAAAAGGGTATATTATGAATGTGTTAGCAAAATATGTCAAGGAGAAACGTAAGGAATTCGGACTTACTCAGGTTGATCTATCTCAGAAAGCAGGAGTCGGTCTTCGCTTTGTACGCGAACTGGAGCAAGGGAAAGAGACGCTTCGCCTCGACAAGGTTAATCAGGTTTTGAAACTTTTCGGTTCGCAAATGCTGCCGGGTAAATCTGTTGAATTATGAAACAAGCGAAAGTGTTATTAAATAATAAGTTAATACCCTACCAAAGATGTTTTTTATATTCATCCTTTGATAGGGTATTCTCTTTTGTTAATATATTGATTGATATGTATTTATTATGTTTATTCTCGAAGTGCTGAATTATTTCGCTCTAAGATTTGCATATAAATCGTTTTTTTATTACTTTTGAAAGATTTTTAATACTCTCTCTTCTTGTATTTTCTATTCTTATATTTATGAATAGAAAGTAAAAAATTGTTTTTATGAGTTGCTTATATTATCCCCAGATTTCTGTCGATTGCGTTGTATTCGGTTACGATGAGCGTCAATTAAAGGTGTTGGTCGTCAAAAAAGATGTCGACAACTCTACCGTTGTAGTTAATAATGTTAAACTACCGGGTAGTATTATAAAATCTGAAGAGGATTTGGACTCTGCGGCAACCAGAATTTTGGAAGAATATACCGGGCTCTCTAAAATATATCTTCGTCAATTTAAGGCTTTTGGAAATCCTGTTCGTAGCTCCGATGCCGATGTTTTATGGACGCAAAAGGTTGTCTCCCTCGGTATAACTCGCTTGGTTACCGTAGGTTATGTTGCTTTAATCAAATTAGGTAAAAAGGTTAGCCTGAAAAGTAGTGATGGTATGTATGCCGAATGGGTTGATGTTAGTGAATGTAAAAAACTACATCTTGCTTTCGACCATAAGGATATTATCCGTGATGCATTGGAAAATATCAAGATGATGATTAAGTCCGAACCCCATCTTTTGTTTGAGTTGGTGCCGAAAAAATTCACTCTCTTGCAAGTTCGCGCATTGTATGATTCCATCTATGAAAAAAAGAGTGATGCTGCAAATTTTAGAAAATTCATCTTCTCTATACCCGGTGTTGCAGCTCTTCCTGAAGTGGAATCCGGCGTGCCTCATCGCGCTGCAAGATATTTTACTTATATAAAACCAAAACGATAATATCTTAAATTACAGACCATTAATTTATAAATAATTATAGCCCGACTCTTCATAATCCGGAGGTCCTAGGTTCTCTGCCTGAAGTTTCTCCAGTTCTGTTTGCGGTTCTCTTTTCTTTGGTCGTGCCATATCTTTGGGTGGTCGTCCTTGTCGTTTAATTGCTCGCAACTCGGGGAAATTGCTCACGTCGCTTAATATATCAAATATACTCTTCATAAATTATATATTATTATACAGGTTCTACATTGCTTTTGCGAGAAGTTGTGCAAGCTCCTGATTTGACAACTTCGAGAGTTTTGTCATCAGTTCATTCCGTTCGGCTGATTCCTTATCGAGAACAAGCAGTTTGGAGTTGAACTCCATCTGCATTTCAATCGGGTATGTGTCCAGATAAACATCGGCCATGTTGAATCCATTGTAGAGATACTGTACCAAGAACAGACCGAGCGAATAATGTGCTCGTTCGGCATAGCCCTTCTTCCATGTTTCGGAAATACAAATTATAAAGTTACAATTGGGGATTTTAGGTTGCAAAAACATATTTTTTGCCTTAAATTTCCACATAATAGCAAAATAAAGTGCTGTTTTCTTGCTTATTTGGAATTAAAGGTGTAATTTTGTATCATAAATAATATAATAAATGGCATTATATGGAATATACAGAATTACTGGAGAAGCAAATTATTGGAAGACTTCGAGTTGATAATCCATGGTGGACAGAAGGTGAAATACCAGATTTCTATCAAGACATGCAGCCGAGGCTATACTTGGATATATTTTACTCCCTAGTTACAAATACAGATTTGAAACGTGCAGTCATACTGATGGGACCTAGACGTGTCGGCAAGACAGTTATGATATACCATACTATAGCCCGTTTGTTAACAGAAGGAGTACCACAACAAAACATTATTTATATTTCAGTTGAAACTCCAATTTATAACAAAATATATTTGGAACAATTGTTCAATCTTTCAAAACAGACTTTAGGAAAGTCAGAGGATGATCATGAACAGTTTTTTGTTTTCTTCGATGAGATTCAATACTTAAAAGATTGGGAGATAAACCTAAAATCTTTGGTTGATACATACAAAAATGTGAAATTTGTGGCGAGTGGATCTGCTGCTGCTGAATTAAAAAGGCGAAGCAATGAAAGTGGAGCTGGACGATTTACAGATTTCAATTTACCCCCATTGACATTTTATGAATATATCCATTTAAAAGGATATGAACAGTTGATGATTCCACGTAAGATGCAATGGAAAGGTAACGAAATTGACTGTTTTGGCACAATAGATATTGATAAACTAAATAAATTATTTATCGATTACATTAATTATGGAGGTTATCCAGAGGTCGTATTCTCTGAAAAAATCCAAGAAAATCCAGGACAGTTTATCCGTCATGACATTATTGATAAAGTGTTATTGCGAGATTTACCTAGTTTATATGGCATCCAAGATGTTCAAGAACTAAATTCCTTATTCACAATGATTGCCTACCATTCTGGCAGTCAATTCTCTTATGAGACTATGTCAAAGGAATCTGGAGTAAGAAAAGATTTACTGAGAAAATATATAAGCTATTTAGAAACCGCTTTCTTAATTCGGGTAATACATAGAACCGATGATAATGCAAAAAGATATCAAAGAGAAACAAGTTTCAAAATATATTTGACCAATCCGTCATTAAGATGTGCCCTCTTTCAGCCTATCAGAGTAACAGATGATGAAATTGGCGATATGGTGGAAACAGCAGTGTATGCTCAATGGATTCCACGACAAAGTACAGATTCCGTTATCACATTCGCGAACTGGAGACTCAACAAAAAAACTCAAGGCGAAGTAGATATTGTTGGTATAGATACGGGTAGGCAAAAGCCCCAATGGGCTGTCGAAATCAAATGGTCGGACCGATACACAGAACGTCCAGGAGAACTTGAGTCTTTATTATGGTATATGCCAAAGAATGGGCTAACTGATGCAATAGTCACAAGCGAAACAGTAACGATGATGAAGGAAATGGATAATGTCGTTCTTCACTTTATGCCTGTTGCTTGTTATACATACACTGTAGCTAAAAATACGTTAGAGAATACACGCTTTTTATATGGATTATAGAACGATATACCAATTAAGCATGTTAAATCATGCTTAATTGGTATATTTATGTTTAATCACTGTATCACAATGAGTTATAACTGCCAATTAAAATATATAGCAATCGAAAACAAGTGCATAACACACTTGTTTTCTTGCTGTAAGACAAAAACTGCTATATTATGAGATATATTCATATAGAAAGACCAAGCATTTCACAAAGCATATAATCGTTGGAAAATGCCATTGTTGAGAATAGTGATGGTATGTATGCCGAATGGGTTGATGTTAGTGAGTGTAAAAACCTAAATCTTGCTTTCGACCATAAGGATATTATCCGTGATGCATTGGAAAATATCAAGATGATGATTAAGTCCGAACCCCATCTTTTGTTTGAGTTGGTGCCGAAAAAATTCACTCTCTTGCAAGTTCGCGCATTGTATGATTCCATCTATGAAAAAAAGAGTGATGCTGCAAATTTTAGAAAATTCATCTTCTCTATACCCGGAGTGGCAGCTCTTCCTGAAGTGGAATCCGGCGTGCCTCATCGTGCTGCAAGATTCTTTACTTATATTAAACCAAAACGATAATATTGTAAATTACAGACCATTAATTTATATAATTATAGCCCGACTCATCACTAATCCGGAGTCGGGCTATACCTATTTTATCAAATTCATACTCGTGTATACAATACTGTGCGAGTAATAAAAAATTTATAAATAATTATTTTTCAATTGTTTTTTTACCAATAAGAATTAATATTGTAAGGCGGTAAAAAGTTATTTACTAGTATGTGCTATTTTGAGTTAATGGCCGATTCTATGGCCTCTTCTAATGTCAGTTCCGGTCCGAATGTTTCGGTGCGTTTAAAGCCCATCTCTTCGGCTTTGTCTTGTCGGAAACTGAAATATGTGCATTCCGCCATGGCGCATAACTCACCTGTAGGAGAGGTGATTGTGGCTTGCATGATTACAATATTACGTTTCTGCTCTAATACCTCGGAGCGGAGTACTATGTGACTCCAATTCGTGCTAACCGGCTTTTTGTATTTGACGGTCATCTGTGACGTTACTCCTGAGGTTCCTAATAAATGTATGAGTTGCCATGCGCAAATTTCATCCAATAGGGTAGCCATTATTCCTCCGTGTAATGTATCTATCCATCCTTGATAATTGTGTTTTAATGGAAATATCGACATTACATTATCCCCGTCAAGGAAAAATTTCATCTTTAACCCGATAGGGTTGTGTGGTGCACATCCAAAACAATTATAGCCCGGTATATTTAACCATGGATTATTTAATGCTTTCATTTTTGCTTCTTTTTAGGATTTAGTTTGTTATAACATTTCTTGCATAAGCCGTATGTATATACAGATTGATATTCAATATTGAATGCGTTAAACATTTTGATACTGAGCGATTTCTGTAATTTAGTGTCGCTATATTCTTTCACGGCTCCACAGTGGCGACATATTTTATGATAATGATTTTTTGCTCGTTTTATCGACTCGTATTCACACTCTTTTTCTCCAAAAGGGTGCTTTACTACCAAACCGGCCTTGACAAGAAGTTCTACTATATTGTATATCCCGGATAGCGACATATGCATATCTTTTTCTATCTCTTTGTGTAATTCTTTTATAGTAAAATGCTTGTCGTAGTTCTCTATATAATCCAACACTTTGTCGCGCTCAAAGGTTTTGCGTAATTTATGTTGTGTTATATAGGTTGATAATATTTCGTGTGAGTCAATCATGGATTATATCTTGATTGATTTAATATTTTTTGTGCATCAGTCTCTTGCATTAATTGCTGTATGCTGATGTTGGAGTTATGCTTCATATAGCTTTTTACTATTTGCCACCCTATGAATACGCCGGCACGTCCCGGTGATTCTTGTGTAAAGGGTAGTGTAAAAGGCCCGTCGTTTACATACCTGCCTTTTTCGATGAGTTGAGTGGTGTAGAGGTCTTTACTTGACATCAACGATAGCCACATATCTTTTTCGTATTTATTTACCCATTCCCATTCAGCCGAGGTATATCCCATTAGTAATGAATCAGGCAACTCTAATAGCTGTGAGGTGGTATAGAGTATTTTTCCTTGATATACAATGTCATTGAGCAGATTTTCCGATACGTTTTTAGGATATTCGCCTACAAGCCATGCCGTGATGTAGTCACATACTACTTTCTCGGGCTTCATATTCTTGCGTTGATATTCGTAGATATTAAGCAAAGAATATATCTCATAATCACTTCCCATATAGTTGTCGATACTTAAAGAAATGAAATTATTGCCGATGATGATGCTTTGGTTTAGCCCGGATACATGACAGTATACTTTTGGTGTGGATAAGTGAGGTAGAAAATATTTTGCTTTGCGGAATGCGGATGTGAGTTGTTTGTTATACTCACTCATATCGCTGAATTTATTTAAAGCGTCGGTGTAAAGACGTTGTACGGAAGTGTCGTTTCTAAATATTTTATATGTATTGTGTGTAATTGCAGAGTCGGGATGACCGAAGCGTATCACTTGTTGTAGATAAGTTTCGGTAATTTCCGGGAAATTTGTTTTCAATTTGTGAAATTCATTTTCCAGATTAGTGGTATCCATTGTCCAGAAAGCACTGTCAAAACGCTCTATCGTTACGTCAAAATCTATTCCCGTAAGATCTGCTTTCCGATTGTAAGTGCCGCAAGAAGTGATTAGTGCGGTTGTGAGAGATAATAATAAATATAGTGTTGTTTTTTTCATCATTGTGAGGTGTTATACGATGGTTATAAATCAAAAAAAGCGGACCAATGATACATGGTACGCTTTTTTTATGCTGTATATTGCTGTATAAATTATTCGTTTGGAGTGTTTTCTGTCTCTTCTCCGGCAGCGTCCATAGGTACTGCATCATCAAAATTAGCTGCTTGTGGTGCTTCTTGTGATGGCATCTCTACGCGATCTGAAATTTCTGAAGTACTTGTTGATTGTTTTACTGAGTGGAAAGCAGTGGCTGTGACACTCAATATTACTATCAAGGCTATCAAAGTCCATGTAGTTTTCTCTAAAAAATCAGTAGTTTTACGTACTCCCATTATTTGATTTGTTGAACTGAATTGTGGGTTTAATCCTCCGCCTTTGGAGTTTTGAACCAAGACAACTAAAATCAAAATTACAGCAAGGATTACAATTAAAATCGTTAGTACAGGATACATTGTCGTATTATTTTTGTGTTGTTTTTAATATCGTTTCCAAGTATTTTATTTGGAGTGCAAAGTAACTACTTTTTTTTGAATTATTCAAATTTATTGACCTTAATATTTCAAGTGCATCCAAATATTTTTGTTCCGAGATGAGTTTGTTGATTGTATTAGTAACAAATTTAATGTTTTCTTCGGTGATGTTTAGTGTGTTATTTTCTCTTTGTGCTGTGTGTTTTTTTGTCGTTGTTTCTCTTTTTGGAGCTCTATTTATTGTTTTTTCTTCTTCGTTTTTTTGTTCTTTTTCGCGTTTTTCAATCTCTTCTTTGCGTTTTAATCGAGCTTCTTTAAGCTTTTGTGCGAGTAATTGCAGTGATTCTCGTTGCGCTTCTGTTGGTTCGGGTTTGGAGAAATAGTCTCCCATTCCGGAAATAAGTTGCTCTGTCGGTATGGTGTTGTCAGACTCTTCTTCCGGCTTGTTTTCGTCGGTTAGAAAGAAATAGAGCCCTTTGCGATTTGTGATATATATACCTTGATTCAGTAGTTCTTTTTCAAATGTTATGTCATTATTTTGATATAGCAGGCGCAAATATATCCAGCGAAGTATCTCGCAATATGGATATAGCTCTATCACACTTCGTAATTCTTCTTTGTCGAGGAGCTCGGTCTCTTTATTTAGATATTTTATTATATCCTCTTTTTGTATCATCAATAATGTAGTTTTTTACCAATTGGCTACTGTGGCGTTAAATATCTGATCTATAATCTCTTCGATTAGTTCGTCGATTAATCCGTCTTGTACGTCGTTAAGCGATGATGTACTCGGAAAGGTTCTGTTTGCAGAGTAGTTGCCTTTTGTTTCTTCTCCGGTTACGTTGTTGTAAAATACTATTTGTACGGTAAGGGTGAGCCGGTTTTCTGATGCCAAGTTGTTTGATCCTACCGCAATAGGTACTAAAGAATAGCCTGTTATCGAACCCTCGAGCGAAAGGTCTCCTCCACTTTGTAATATTTTCAGTCTGGTTTGTTGGGCGTATTTGTTACGGAGTTCTTCGTTGAATTTTATTGCCAATGGCGGGTATACCAATGCCGCATTATTTGGAAATTCGCTTATCGCTATCGATTTCGTTTTCGAGTAGTCGATACTCGCTCCGTTGAATTTATAGGATATTGTACATCCGCCCATTACAAGCATGAATAGTATTGAATATAGGATAACTCTTTTCATTACAGGGGTTTACTTTTTATGATTTTTTGTGTCTATTCCATACTCTTCGAGTTTTCGATAGATAGTGCGTGTTGATACACCTAATATTTCGGCAGTCTCTTTCAGGTTTGATTTCGTTTTTTTGTATGTCTCCAATATCATTCTCTTTTCTTGTTCCGCCAATGTTATCGGTTGCTCTTCTATCTCGGTAATATCGTCGATATATGTTATTTCTTTCTCTTTTTTATTGTCGTTCGGAGTGCTTTGTCTTCCGATTTCTTTCTTGTCGTCGTTGTCGATGATGTACGGAGTCTCTTGATTTACAGTCTCTTTTTTGTGCTCTATCGCAATCAAATTGTTGCTTTCTCTGTTTATATCATGGCTATTGTCGGTAGTGTTGTTACCGTTTACGTGGTATGTGGAGATTACATCTTTCAAATTGTCAATCTCTTTTTTCATCTGCATGATAATAAACATCAAGTCGCGCTCTTTAAAACCGCCGTTTTCAGGGTCTCCGAAGGTGAATGTTGCAGGTAAATTATTTTGGTAAGGCAGGTATGTTTTTATTGTTTCCGCGCTTATTTCTCTGTTTTGTTCGAGGATAGAAATCTGCTCTGCAATATTTTTTAATTGTCGGATATTGCCTCTCCATTCATAGTTTTCCACGATATTTTCGGCTTGAGGAGTCAGTTTTACCGGTGGCATATTGTATTTTTCCGCCAAGTCGGAAGCGAATTTACGGAAAAGTAGGGTGATGTCTGACTTCCTGTCTCTTAATGGAGGAATGTTGATAGGTACTGCGTTTAGACGGTAGTATAGGTCCTCACGGAAACGCCCGGTGCTGATGGCTTTGAGCATGTTGACATTAGTGGCGGCTACAACCCTAACATTGGTTTTTTGCACTTTGCTTGATCCGACTCTAATAAATTCTCCGCTCTCTAACACGCGCAGTAGGCGTACTTGTGTGGAGAGAGGCAACTCGCCTACCTCGTCAAGGAAGATTGTGCCGCCATCCGCCTCTTCAAAATAGCCTTTTCTATCTGATGTGGCACTGGTAAATGCACCTTTTACATGGCCGAAGAGCTCCGAGTCGATAGTGCCTTCCGGTATTGCTCCGCAGTTTACTGCTATGAGGGAGTTGTGCTTGCGATTGCTGTATTGGTGTATTATTTTTGGAAAAAACTCCTTTCCTACACCACTTTCGCCTTGAATCAGTACTGATAAATCGGTCTTTGCCACCTGTATTGCTATGTCTATGGCATGGTTGAGTGCAGGAGATACTCCTATTATCCCAAATCGGTTTTTTACATTTTGTATGTCTTGTGAGTTTATCATATCAGTTCCTTTATTATTTTGAGATTAATTTATGATAATAGTTTGATTTCGTTTCTATAATCGTATGTATTACGCTGAATTTCAAAGTTTTCTGCATCTGTTTTCAGCCTTTTTGTGTCTTCTTCAAGTCTGTCGTCCGTCAGAAAGGTTTCTACAATCTCAAGCGGGGTTTTCACCTCTTTTTGCGTGATGTCGAGCCAATCTATTTCACAACTGCCGTAATTGAAAGCGGTACAAAGTTCGTTCACTATCTGCTTTGTTGCATTGTATTTCCCTTGAATAGAATAGCCCGCTATATGAGGTGTGGCAATAAAAGCACTGCTTAAAACATCTTTGTTGATGTCGGGTTCGTTTTCCCAACAGTCTATTATACAGCCGCTTATTGACCTTTTTTCAAGATGCTTTAAAAGTACCTCTTCTTTTATTATTCCCCCGCGTGCAGCATTGATAATCAAAGGTTTTCTGCCGTTGCTTTCGATTGTTGAGAAGATGTTTTCATCAATCATGTGCAGGGTAGGGTAATCACCATCTAACGTCAGTGGGGTGTGCACTGTAATGATGTCGCTGTTCAGCACTTCGTTGAGTTGGAAAAAACTATTGTCGCATAGAGCTTTTGCCAATGGAGGGTCGTACACGTAAAAGTCTGTTCCAATGCTCTTTGCAATACGAGCTACAGCTTTTCCAACATGTCCGTACCCGATAATTCCAACCTTCAATTGTTGTAAATAATTCAAAAATGAGGCTGTGTCGACTAACTGTAAATTTTTTGTCTCTTTGTAAAAAAAGTGAATAATGGCATTCCACACATATTGTGCTACGGCATTGGCATTGCATCCGGGTGCGTTGCGTACTGTTATTCCATGTGAGTTACAATAATCGATGTCGATATGGTCGGTACCTATAGTGGCGGTTCCGATAAACGATACATTACTGTTTTGTAATAACTTTTCATCGCATCGTGTGCGAGTACGAATAATTAAAGCATCGGCGCTTTTTGCATTTTTCGCGTTTATTGACTTACCTTTAAGGTATTGTACCTCAGCTGTTTTGTCAAAAATATTTCGTATATAAGGTATGTCGGCGTCTATTATTATTCTTTTTTTTATCATGGAAAAAATTAATGCATTATTCCTTGCAAAGTTACATAATTATTTCGAATTATATTGCTCGATTTCTAATTTTATTAATTAACTACTTTCAATAAACGAAGTGCAAAACATTGAATGTTTTGCACTTGCTTGTTGAGAGTAGGAGAAAAAATTTTTATAAAAAGATTTGTTATGTTATTTTTTTTTTATAAATTTGTAGCGTTAAAAATATAATTATAATTATATGATAATTGTTTTATTTATTCTTTATTGTAATTTAGCTTTCAGCCTGTATATGGCATAGTTTGTTGTCTTTATCTATGCCATAAAATTGTAGATACCGATTTCATAGATAAGTTGTATACACTTCCTGTCGGTATATATTTTATTTCTGTTGTCGGAAATGAATCCGTAAGAACTTATAAATTAATCATTAATCAATAAAGGAGTGCAGTATGAAAAAATTGTCGATTTTATTAGGTGTATTGGCATTTGTGTCAATATTGTTCATTGGGTGTCCACCACATATTTGTCCACCGAAACCGCCTACCGAAGATACGATTAATACTCCGGTCACAATTATTACACCACCGGAGGATAGTCTTTATAATTATATATCAGAATCTTACTTTAAGAATTATTTCCCTTTTGATACGGGTACCAAATTCTTGTTTGTTTGTGAAGAAGAAGACCGCGTTGATTCTCTGTTTTTGACTTTGCAATTTAATGAAATTGAACGTCATTTTCATAGATCCGATTGTTTGGCTCCGAAACAGAATACAAAATTATCTGATGATGACAGTGTAGACACTTGTCATATTTGGTATACCTTGGAAGAGATATATTATACTGTTCGTTATAACAATTTGTTCTTCCAGTTTTTTATTCAGGTTTCAGCAATTAAAGAGTATCCTCAAGTAATGGTAGATTATTCATTTCAAAATCCGTATTCATCTTTAAATTCAGGTGGAAACTTTTGTGGATGCGATTGTAAAGAATGTATATCAGAAACTTGTTTCCCTGCTGAAATTAATGTCTATCATAATGATGACAAAGAAAAAATATGTCTTGTGATTGAGCAAGGTAAAGGTATAACACAATTCTTGGGAGAAAATGACAAGATGTGGCGTCTTGATTCGATAATCGAATGATTTTTTGACTTTTTTTGAATATTAAAAACCTCACGTGCGTAAAGTATACTCTGAAGTGACCCCAAAAAGTTGGACAGGTTATTAACTATCCGATATGAGAAAGAG
>JAEDFN010000024.1 GCA_016292775.1 Paludibacteraceae bacterium | reverse complement strand
TTGAATCCAGAAGATAAGTGCGTATGCACTGCCAAGTATCTTACCATCAATTACTTTTGGTACACTTGGCCATAATGCTGCAGGAACCAAAGAGAATGAAACACCGAGGATTACAATGATACATAGTGCAAGCCATTTGCTTGGGAATGCAGGTAAAAGGAATGCAAATGATAGGTGACAAATTATCATTATTAATGCTCCATACATAAGCATTGACGCGCCTTTTCCTTTATAGTCGATAAAAGAACCTAAGAATGGAGTTAGAACCATTGCAAGGATTGGGAACCAACTGAAGAGTTGTGAAGCTTCGCTTGCAGGAATGTTAAGAGTGCATTCCAAGAAATTTGTTGAATATCTTTGGAATGGGAAGATTGCAGAATAGTAGAGTACACAAAGTAATGCAATAATCCAAAACATCTTGCTGCTAAATATTTTTCCTATATCGCTGAATTTGAATTCTTCGTCTTCTGAAGAAGAATTTTCTACTGCATCTGTTTGGTTATCAAGTTTTTTATCCATAATGGAGAAAACGATGAAGTTAATTAAACCGATTAGTAATAATACGGTACAGAATGCTACAGAAGCAGGTACTCCACCTCCAAATAATGAACCATTAGCTACAATAGGTGATAACCAAAATACTGCAAATACTCCAAGTCTGGCTATTGCCATTTCAAGACCCATTGCAAGTGCCATCTCTTTACCGGCAAACCATTTGGCAATAGCACGAGATACTGTAATACCTGCCATTTCGCAACCACATCCAAAAATCATAAATCCAAGACATGCTAATTTTGCATTTCCGGGAAGGTCTACCCACCAAGAGTTTAACCAAGTGCATAATTCTGTGGTCTGAAACCAATCAGAAATACCTATAAATTTAATACTTGCACCCAATACCATGAGTGATGCAGATAAAATACCGGTGAATCGGATACCCATTTTATCCAAGATTATTCCGGCAAGAATTAAAAAACCGCATACGTTCAGAAAATATTCCGACGCTGCATATGTGCCAAATGTGTTTGGTGTCCATCCGCGTCCTTGTTCAATCATTGATTGAAGTGGAGACATAACGTCTACAAACATATAGGCGAAAAACATCATCAGTGCGATGAGAATCAGTGCCGCCCAACGGGCAACAAAGGAATCACGTAAAGTGGCTTGTAATTTTTCAGTCATTTATTTAGTTTTTTAGTTAATATGCAACCTGTGCAAAGTTAATCATTTTTTTTGTTTCTCACAACTATCGTTACTCTTCAGAGAAATGAACCAATACTTTTCTGTAAGAATTGAATATTTTTGATTTGGAAACGAATCCTAAATATTTGCCTTCTTCGTCTATTACCGGTAAATTCCAAGCCCCGGTATTTTCAAAAATATCCATAACTTTATCCATCGGTGTGTTGATAATTATTTTGGATGGTGGTAGATTCATTAATTTTCTAACTGTAAATCTGTCATATAAATTAGGTCGGAACATAATATTTCTTACTTCGTCAAGTGATACAATTCCTACCAATTTATTTGTTTCGTGCTCTACTACGGGGAAAATATTACGATTACTTTTTGATATAACTTTTACCAACTCTCCTAATGTCATTTCCGGATATACTATGGATAAGTCCGTTTCTATTAAATTATCCATTTTTAATAGTGTAAGTACGGAACGGTCTTTGTGGTGAGTTAATAATTCCCCTTTTTGTGCAAGACGCATTGCATACAAACTATGTGGCTCGAAAAGCAAGATTGTTAGATATGCTATGACAGAAGTAATCATCAATGTCATAAATAAATCATACCCGCCTGTGAGTTCCGCAATCAAAAATGTACCGGTTAATGGTGCGTGCATTACTCCACTCATCAATCCCGCCATACCTGCAAATGCAAAATTTGCATATGGTATATTAAAGCCTATTAGATTAAATCCTTCGGCAACAATATATCCTGTTAAACATCCCATAAATAAACTTGGTGCAAATATACCTCCCGTACCTCCTGCCCCGTTTGTAGCTGTTGTTGCTACTATTTTAAATAGCACTATTAATGATAGATATAGTAATATTGCCCAATGCTCTGTGCGAAAATTGTAGAATAATGATTGATTGAAGAGACTGCTACATTCTCCTGATAATAATTGTGATATAGTATCATATCCTTCTCCATATAATGGAGGAAAAAAGAATATTAATATGCTTAATAAAACACCGCCTAAGAGGATTTTTTGATATGATTTCTTTATTTTTTTGAATACTTTTTCTAATGCATTGACTCCTCTGGTGAAATATAGTGATACCAAACCGCAAATTACACCTAAAACTATTAAATATGGGATTCTGTTTAGTTCGAATGGTGCAAATGAATCAAAATTAAACATCACTTCGCTACCCATAAACAGGTAAGAAAATGATGTTGCAGTAACGGAACTGATTAATAATGGAGCGATTGATGTCATTGTTAGGTCTATCAATAGTACTTCCAATACGAAAGTGACTCCGGCTATCGGTGCTTTAAAAATACCTCCAATGGCACCGGCTGCTCCACACCCAACAAGCAACATCAATGTTTTTTGATCTAATTTAAATAACTGTCCGAGATTGGAACCGATAGCAGACCCCGTTAATACAATTGGCGCTTCTGCTCCTACCGAACCGCCAAATCCAATGGTTATACTTGATGCTATTACGCTACTCCAACAGTTGTGAAGTTTTATAATTGCTTTATGCTGAGATATTGCAAATAATATTTTAGTCACTCCGTGAGATATGTCATCCTTTACAATGTATTTTACATACATAGATGCTATGGCAATACCTATCATAGGAAACGCCAAATACCAATAATTCAATTTATCATCTCCTATCATTGATGTAACAAAATTTTGAATAAGATGTATGGCGTTTTTTAATATTAACGCAGCTAATGCACATCCTATTCCTGTTACAAATGAGAGTATAATGATAAATTGCTTCTCTTTTATATGAGTTTCCCTCCAATGAAGGATTGTTGAATATATATCTATTATTTTATGTTTGTCTATTTTACTCATTTTTCGTAAAGATAATATTTCTTGGAAATATTGAAATATGTTTGTTCATCTTTAGAGAAATAGTCTTTGATATCACTCCATTTATGATTTTTACTGAACTTTATTCTAATCTCATCAGTGCCACATACCTTATCAAACATTGAAAATCTTTTCGTATTAGCATTCTTAAATGTAGCTTTTTCCGGATACATGTCGTTTAACACTTCCATAACAATGAATTGAATTTCGGTTAGTCTACATTTTTCGTAATCGGTTATGTGTATTTCAATTCCTCCACATAATTCACCTTGATATGTAGAATAAAAGGGCTTGTAATAAATTGGACGAAATAATACTCCCGGCAATTTTTTGCTATTAAGAATATCTGCTAATGAATCGCCATTAATCCATGGAGCGCCTATTGTTTGAAATGGTAGGGGATATCCTACTCCGATATTCAGATAACCTAACTCACCTAATATTCCGGTTGTAGGATAATAAATTGCGGTTTGTGAATTCGGAATGTGAGGAGATGCCGGTACCCATTGTAGTTTGGTGTCTGCCCATATCATATCTCGTTTCCATCCTTGCATCTTTACGACTTTTAATTTGCATTTAATACCTAACATGTTCTCTTCGTTAAGCATTAATGCTAATTCTCCGGGAGTTTGAGCATATAGATATGGAATTTTAAATTGACTTACAAAGGAAATGAATTGGTCTTCAACAAGGTTACCTTCAATTTTTTCACCACCTAAAGGATTAGGTCTGTCTAAAACAATAAACTCAATGTCCGACTCTGCCGATGCTATCATTGCTAATCCCATAGTGCTGATAAATGTATAAGATCTGCATCCAATGTCTTGAATGTCATACACCAATACATCAATATTACTTAACATTTCTTTTGTCGGTTTCCTGTTTTTCCCGTATATTGAATAAATTGGGAGCCCGGTTTTTGTATCTGTAGATGATTGTACTTTATCACCTGCATATACATCTCCGCGAACACCATGTTCAGGCCCGAATAATGCAACTAAGTTGACATTTTTTGCTTCGAATAATATGTCTATTGTTGACCTTAATTCACTATCAACCCCGGTTGGATTGGTAATTAATCCAACTCTTTTACCTTGTAAAATGTCAAAATTATTGTCTTTTAATACTTCGATACCTGTCTTAACAATCTGATTATTCCCAAATGAATATATACTTGAAATGAATATAATGGTAATTAGAAGTATTATTCTATTATATCTCATTTATGTATAATAAATAGTAGTTTATTTTGTTTTATAAGAACATTTTGTTTTACCATTGGAAATATTCTTCAGTTTGTTACTAATCATCTGACGGCGTAATGGTGAAATGTGATCTGTAAATACATGTCCTTCCAAATGGTCGTACTCATGCTGAACTATTCTAGCAAAAAATCCATCAAAGGTAGTCGTATGCTCTTCAAAATTGCTATCGTAATAGTGTATCTTAATACTTTTTGGTCGTGATACTTTTTCACTTATATTTGGCAAACTTAAACATCCTTCTTCATAAGTAATTTCATCTTCACTTGTTTCTATAATTTGCGGATTGATAAACACGCATTTTGATGTGATGATATCCGGAAAATCTTCGCGCATAGGGGTTGCGTCTATCACAAACAATCGAATTGACAAACCAACTTGAGGTGCTGCTAATCCAATTCCGTGAGAGTTGTACATAGTAGCAAACATATTGTCTATCAACTCATTTAAATTAGGATAATTCTTGTCAATTTCCTCTGTCGGTTTCCTTAATGAGTTTTGTCCGTAAAGATATATAGGTAAAATCATATTTATAATACATTTAATACTTGTTCTTTAATTTGTTCAAGCTCGTCTTTCATCTTTACCACTAATATTTGCATTTCGCTGTGGTTTGATTTTGAGCCTAATGTATTTATCTCTCTTCCCATTTCTTGGGCAATAAATCCAAGTTTTTTACCCGGTGCCTCTTCTTTTTCCATGGTTTCGATAAAATAATTCAAGTGATTTCTCAGACGAACCTTTTCTTCATTAACATCCAATTTCTCTATATAATATATCATCTCTTGCTCAAGACGATTTCTATCTATGCTGATTTTGTCTTCTATACTTTTTAAATTTTCTTCAAGACGGGCACGAATTTTCTCAACTCTTTCTTTTTCGTATAACTCAACTTCTTCTAATAAATGTCTGATATTGGATATCTTAGATATAAACATATTTTGGAGTGAAAGCCCCTCTTGCGAACGAAACATTTTTATTTGGGAAAAAGCATTATTTAAGAGTTCTACCACTGCAAGCCATTCTTCTTCTTCAAGAATAGTACTCTCGGTTTTGAGTGAATCAGGTAATTGTAATATTATCTCGATCAAATTATCAGGTACTTTGATATTCAATGTTTTACAAGTATCTTCTATTTGATTTTTATAATTTGAGATAATATTTTGATTTAAAAAAGTAGTGGATTGGGAATTATTATCTTCTATGTATAGAGAAAGGTCAATTTTTCCTCGTTCCAAGTTCTGCGCTATTAAATTACGAATTTCGATGTCTTTTTCTCGATATAACCCAACAATTCTGGTAGAGATATCGAGTTGTTTTGAATTCAGTGATTTAATTTCAATTACTATTTTTTTATTTTTATAGTTGCACGTGGCTTTCCCAAAGCCTGTCATTGAAAATAACATAAGTGTAATTATTAAGGAGTTATCGATATTATTTTCAAATGCTATTGCTCTGATATACTTTTTTGTTTATGAATAGCATTCTTTGTGCAAAGTTACAATTTTTTTACTATATAGACTCGTAATTCGGCACTTATTTTTGTGCTAATCATTTAGATGTTTTTTTTTAATTTGAAAAGGTGAAAAGATAGGGATAATGCTGCTATAATAAAAGAAATTCCGGTGGCGATAGGCTGTGCAAGCCAGGCACCATCTAACCCGAATATAGGTGGTAAAATATATACGAATGGTATTAGTAATAATATTTGTCGAGACGTAGATAATAATATAGATATCCAAGCTTTACCAATGCTTTGAAAGTAATTTGTAGTAATAATATGAAATCCAACTAAGAATAATAAGAGTGTGTATAATTTTATGGAATGTGACGTTATTGCAATTAATTTTGAATCGTTTGTGAAAATCATTGCTATCTGTTGTGGTATGGTCATGCCAAATATCCAACCAATAGTGGTGATTATTGTAGCAAAAATAATACAAATATATAGTGTCTTTTTTACTCTATCGTATTGTCGTGCTCCAAAATTGTATCCTAATATAGGTTGTATTCCTTGACTTAATCCTATTATTGCCATCGTAACAATGGTTGTATATGATATAGTGATGCCAAATGCACCAATTGCAAGGTCCCCTCCATATTTTAATAATGTGTTATTCATAATAATATTTACTATTGAGGAGCATATTTGTAGTAAAAAAGGAGATAAACCGATGGATATTATAGCAATAAATGCTTCTCTACTAATATGGAAATATTTTTTACCAAAATGTAAGGTGTTGTTTTTTCTGAAAAAATAATGAGTAACCCAAACACATGAAATAAAGGCTGAAAGGGTAGTGGCATATGCAGCTCCTTTGATTCCGGTTTTGAATATTATAATGAATATAAAGTCGAAAAATACATTGAGAATAGCTCCGAGTAATAAAGTAAACATCGCAATTCTCGGGTGTCCGCTCGACCTTATAATATTACTTAAACAAAAATTGAGGGAGGTAAATATATGACCTATGATGATGATGGTTAAATATGATTTTGCGTAAGGTATTGTATTTTCCGTACCTCCAAAACTAATCAATATTTTATCAAGAAAATAGAGAGATAAAATACTGATAATTACATAAAAAACAAAAGATAATATTAGAGCGTTGAAGACAATAATATTTGCCTTGTCTTCTTCTTTTTTGCCAAGAAGGATAGAAATGCGCGTAGCAGCTCCTTGACCAATAAGCATTCCAAATGCACCTAAAATATTCATTATAGGAAAAGTTAAAGCTAACCCACTAATTGCATATGCTCCAATCTCTTGCCCAATGAATATTCGGTCTATAACATTATATAATGTATTGGCTAAAGTACCGATGATTGCAGGTAATGAATAGTACCAAATTAATTTTGGTATTTGCTTGTCTTTTAAATCTGTATGCACAATAAAAATAAAGAAAGGGTACTTATATGTAGGTACCCTTTCAGTAACTTATCCAAGATATACTTTTAATAATTTGTTTTTGGAATTGTTTCGTAAACGTCTGATTGCTTTCTCTTTAATTTGTCGAACACGTTCTCTTGTCAATCCAAATTTTAATCCGATTTCTTCTAGGGTCATCTCTTGCATTCCTAATCCGAAGAACATTTTAATAATGTCACGCTCTCTTTCTGTTAATAGAGAATCAAGGGCCCGATCAATTTCTTTACTGAGAGACTCGTTGTTTAAAGAAGCATCCGCAACCGGAGAATCTTCGTTTACTAAAACATCTAACAATGAATTTTCTTCACCCTCTACAAATGGAGCATCAACAGAAATGTGTCGACCGGAAATTTTGATAGTGTCAAAAATTTTATCGATAGGCATATCCAATACTTCAGCTAACTCTTCGGCTGATGGCTTTCTTTCGTTTTCTTGCTCGAATTTTGATAATGCCTTGTTGATTTTGTTGAGCGAACCAACTTGATTTAGAGGTAAACGTACAATTCGTGACTGCTCTGCTAATGCTTGTAAGATTGATTGTCTAATCCACCATACAGCATATGAGATAAATTTAAAACCCCTTGTTTCGTCGAATTTTTCTGCCGCTTTTATCAATCCCATATTCCCTTCATTTATCAAATCCGGTAAAGACAAGCCTTGATTTTGATATTGTTTTGCTACAGAAACAACAAAACGTAAATTAGCACTCACTAATTTGTCTTGGGCTGCAGTGTCTCCTTTCTTAATTCTTTGTGCAAGTTGAACTTCTTCTTCCACAGAGATAAGTGGCTCTCTACCAATTTCTTGTAGGTATTTGTCCAAAGAGGCACTTTCACGATTTGTAATCGATTTGGTGATTTTTAATTGTCTCATCATCTTTTTAATGAATTTAGCTTGCAAAGTTACGCATTTTTTTGGAATAAACAATACTTATTCCAATTTTATTGCATAATGATATATTTTTCCGCTTGGATTAATTCCTGAGATAAATAATACTCTGTCTTGGTCTTCGGCATTTATTGTTTGATTTATGATATTTGTTAAGTCTCTTTCATCATAAATTTTATTACCATTTACTTTTAAAATTATAAAGTCCTTTTTTATGCCCTCTTTTGACAAGATGCTATTACTTTCCAATTCAGATATTTGAAGACCGTATTGCAAATTATACCTATTTTTTATTTTACTGTCAACCGGCTTAAATTTTGCTCCCAATATATTATTATCAGATAATTTGATAATATTGGTATTGCCGGAACTATTCTTTAATTTAATGTTAACAGAGTTGTGATTTCGTCCTCTAATATAATCTACTTTAATATAATCTCCCGGTCGGCATTTACTTATTTGCTCTTGTAATTGAGCTACTGATGATATCTTAATGTCATTTATTGATGTAATGATATCTCCCTCTTTTAAATTGGCATCTTTTGCAGCTCCATTTTCGTTGATGGAAATAATGTATACACCTTGTAATGTTTCCAAATCTTTCTCTTTTTGTAGTTTGTCAGTAATTTCAGCTACTTGTATTCCTAATACTGCTCGTTGAACTACAGAATACGTTTTTAAGTCATTTACTACTTTATTTACTATTGATGTAGGTATTGCAAATGAATATCCTGTATAAGCACCTGTGGTTGAAGCTATTGCTGTGTTAATGCCAACTAATTCTCCTTTTGTGTTAACCAATGCTCCTCCAGAATTTCCGGGATTTACTGCAGCATCAGTTTGTATAAACGATTCAATTCGCATTTCATTGTTAGAGATGTTTATATTTCGTGCTTTTGCACTAACTATGCCGGCAGTTACTGTTGATGTGAGATTTAATGGATTTCCAACAGCAAGTACCCATTCTCCAATTTTGAGTTCGTCGGAATTGCCAAATGGTATTGTAGGTAAATTGTTGGCCTCAATTTTTAATAATGCCAAATCTGTGGTTGCGTCAGTGCCTATTACTTTAGCTTCAAATGAGCGTTTGTCGTTGAGTACTACTTCTACCGTGCTTGCATTGTCGATAACGTGATTGTTTGTAACAACATATCCATCAGTAGAAATAATTACTCCCGAACCAGATCCTTCTTGATACTGTGGTTCTCTTGGTTCTGAAGGAATACCAAAAAAGAATTCCAATAGTGGGTTGATACTCTCAAAATTGTTTTTTAATTCCATTTTTACTTTCACGTGTACTACTGCTTCTACACTTCTTTCTGCAGCGTAAGTGAAGTCTACATAAGAATTTATTGGTGTGGCAGGGGTGTGCTGAGTTTTAAATGATTCTGTTTGTACACTCATTGGGGTTTCTGTGTCTGAATTGCTATTGGTAGCATTTGCACAGATTATTGTACATAATGTAGTGGCAAGTACAACGCCTAATACTATAAAAATCTTTGTCCGTTTCATAATTGTTTAATTTTGTTTTTAATAAAAACGAATGAAATTATTATTTATTATATGAAAATGATATTTCTAACTTTTTGTATTACTTTTTGTTGATTTATGATTTCTTATGATTGACTCATCAAAAAACGTGCCTTTAAATTGTAATGACATTTTTTTTTGTATTATTTTGTCTTATTGAAAAAATGTCAGTAAATTTGCATAGAATATAAATCTTAGTCAATATTATGAATACACGTTATTTAGAGTTATTAGGTCGTAGTTTTCCATCAATTGCAGCGGCAAGTACAGAAATAATAAATTTGGAAGCGATCTTGAGTTTGCCAAAGGGGACAGAGCATTTTTTGTCTGATATTCACGGAGAATATGAGGCTTTTGATCATGTGATGAGAAATGCTAGTGGTGCTGTTGCACGAAAAGTGAATGAAGAATTCGGAAGTGAGTTGAGAGAAAAAGAAAAAAGGCAATTATGTACTCTTATTTACTACCCGGAGGAGCGTCTTGAAATTGTTAAAGAAGAAGAGGAAAATTTGAAAGAATGGTACATGATTACTCTTATTCGATTAGTTCGCGTTTGTAGAGCCGTTTCTTCAAAATATACTCGTTCTAAGGTGAGAAAAACTTTACCGGAAAATTTTTCTTATATTATTCAAGAATTGATGCATGAGAGTGAAGATGATGAGAATAAAACTGCTTATGTTCATGCCATTCTTGAAAGTATTATTCAAATCGACCGCTCCGATGCTTTTATAATTGAAATGTGTCATCTTATTCAACGTCTTGTTATTGATAGACTTCATATTGTAGGTGATATTTATGATAGAGGTGCAGGTGCTCATTTAATAATGGATAGATTAATAGATTATCATGATGTTGATATTCAATGGGGTAATCATGATGTGCTTTGGATGGGTGCTGCTGCGGGTAACGTTGCTTGTATGGCTAATGTGTTACGTATTTCTCTTAGATATGCAAATTTAACTACTCTTGAGGATGGTTATGGTATTAATCTTCTTCCTTTAGCTACTTTTGCTATGGAATATTACGAAAACGATCCTACAGATTGTAAAGCTTTTGCCCCTAAGATGAATTTTGCCGATAAGTATTATGATGAAAGAAATGTAAAATTAATTGCTCAAATGCACAAGGCTATTTCCGTAATCCAATGGAAGTTAGAGCATGATATTATTGCTCGTCATAAAGAATGGAAAATGGAATTTAGAAATCTTTTGGATAAGATTGATTTTGAGCAAGGTTTGTTGTATTTGGATGGTGAGGCTTTCCATTTAAAAGATAGTTATTTCCCTACTATTGATAAAAATAATCCTTTCCAACTGACTCCTGCAGAAGAGAGTCTTGTTGAAAAACTTCTAACTTCATTCGTTGAGAGCCCTAAGATGAGCAAACATCTGCAAGTGATGTTGCAAAAGGGAAGTATGTACTTGGTATGTAATGGTAATCTTTTATTCCATGCTTCAGTGCCTATGAATAAAGATGCTACTTTTAAAGAAGTAGTAATTAATGGAAAAAGCTATAAAGGAAAAGCTTATTTGGATTATGTAGATAGATTAATTCGTATTGCTTGCCAGCCTTGTAAATATTTGCCTGAATATCAAATGGCCCTTGATTATATGTGGTATTGGTGGTGTGGCCCTGATTCTCCTACATTTGATAAGAGTCAGATGGCTACTTTTGAACGTTATCTAGTTGTAGAAAAGGGCCCTCATAAAGAAATTCAAGGTCATTTTTATAAATTGCGCGATGATTTTAAAACGTGTGATATTATTCTTGATGAATTTGGTGTAAGCGGTTCGCACCGTCATATTATTAACGGTCATGTTCCTGTAAAAACTATTGAAGGAGAGAGTCCTGTACGTGCGAATGGTAAGGTACTGGTCATTGATGGTGGTTTTTCGCGTCCGTATCACAAAGAAACCGGTATTGCCGGATATACTTTGATTTTCAATTCACATGGATTGCAATTAGTTCAACATGAGCCTTTTGAAAGTAGAATACAAGCCATTGAGCATGGAGTGGATATCAAGAGTACGGAATTTCTCGTGGAATTTGATACACAACGTATGATGGTTCGTGATACAGACAGAGGTAAGCAATTACAACAACAAGTTGATGACCTTAAGGATTTATTAGAGTATTATAAACTGAAAATCTAGTACTTTTTCCAAGATTTTTGTTTAGTAAAGAAATAATAATTCATTGTGATGTTTGCAGTTACCGGAAATATTCTAATTTTTGAATCGGTAGTAATATGAGTAGATTTAGATACTATATATGGTGTTTTATTCATCTTATATTGATAGTCGGCTCCAATTGTTAAGTATAACCCTTGTTTATGATTGGCTTTTGTACTACATAATTTAAAGGTAAAATCACATCCTATAGTACCGGTGTATTGAAGCATATTTATATCCATATACCCCATTTCCAAATAAGAGGAAAGGGGTATTTTTTTGTCTAAAGGGGCTACATATTCATTAAAAGCTACATGGTTTACTCCAATGTATGGTGTGATGATTACTGAACGTTTAGGCGCTACATTAAATCCATAACCAATATTAAATGATACAATATATGAGTCTGTCATGTGTCTGAATTTGTCTGTAGTTGCTTTTTGTAGTGGTGTCACTCCAAAATCTATATTTATAAAGAAATTATAAATATACCCTTCCAATCCAAAATTAACATAATTAATATTTTTATTTAATTGAGAGATTTGTGAAGCAGTGAACTCATTAAAATCATTAAATGTAGTTTTTGAAAATTTATATCCCATATATAATCCGAAACCTCCTACATGAGATTTATGATAAGTTGAATATCGGGCGGCTTCGGAGTCAATGCCGGGCATCATGGTGAGAAATATTGTATCGTTAAATTCTTTGTCTATAGTAATCTCTTTTGTATAATAGCCAATATATTTAAATCTTAAAACTACTTTTTTTTGTGGTATTAAATTAATAGAAAAAAATCCGTTTATATCAGATATTGTATAGTTTTCAGTATTATTTTGTTCAATAATTACCGCAGAGATAGGTAATCCTTCTCTATCTTTTATATATCCTTTAACTTCTTTTCCAAATAGAGAGTGGGATAGTAGTAATAAAAATAATGAGATGATAATACTGCGCATGGTTATTTATTATTGTTATAGTATTTACAAAAAGTATTTATTCCACATTGTTCACATTTTGGATTTCTTGCAGTACATACATATCTGCCGTGTAATATTAGCCAATGATGTGCTTTAGGAATAATTTCATCCGGGATATGTTTTACTAACTGTTTTTCTGTTTCCAAAACAGAATTACTCTTTACTAATCCAATCCTATTGGATACTCTAAAGACATGAGTGTCTACTGCCATGGTAGGTTGATTAAAAGCAACTGCAAGTACAACATTTGCAGTTTTTCTTCCAACTCCGGGCAACGAAGTTAAATCTTCTAGATTATTAGGTACTATTCCTTGAAATTTTTCAAATAATAATGTCGACATCTCTTTGAGATGCTTTGCTTTTGAATTTGGATATGAGATTGAACTAATAATAGAAAACAATTCATTTTCCGATGCTTTACTCATACTTTCCGCATTTGGATATTTTGTCAGAAGTATAGGGGTAACCATATTTACTCTCTTGTCTGTGCATTGTGCGCTTAGCATAACTGCCACAAGAAGAGAAAAATTATCACTGAATTTTAATTCCGGTAATGATGGTGCATTGGTAGAAATAAACCAATTTATTACCTTTTCGTATCTTTCTTTAAGTGTCATACCCTAATTATATTTTGGTGCAAATATACATTAAATTTTTTCATCAAAAAAATAGAGCGATTAAATTCTTAATCGCTCTATAAAATTTATTATAAATAATTTTTATTATTTGTCGGCAATAGCTCTTCCTGCTCTTAATGCATTGATATTGGCATTTACGATATCATCGCCTTTTTTGCCAAAGATACTTCTAACTGCATCTTCCAATTTTTCAATATCAATTTTAAGATATTTAGAGGCAGCACCTAATACTACCATGTTGGTACCTTTAGGATTCTTAATCTCTTTAGCAATTGCATCCGCATCAAAAATAATGTGGTTTGGAATTTTATTAATTTCAGCCATCAATTCATCTTGATTTGGATAGTTAGGTATATTTATGAAAGGATTTTTATTAGTTATCACCCAACCATTTTTATTTAAGAAAGGTAGATAACGTAATGCTTCCATAGGTTCTACAGAAAGAATTATATCACATTGACCTTCAGGGATTAAATCCGAGGCAATAGGTTCGTCACTAATTCTTAAATGTGATTGTACGTCACCACCACGTTGGCTCATTCCGTGAGTTTCAGCCTGTTTCATATACCAACCCATATCGAGGGCAGCTTTAGAAATGATTGCAGCAGAACTTAAGGCTCCCATACCGCCTACGCCACATAATATTATATCTATTTTCATTGTTTTTATCTCCTAATTTAATTATTTATTCTTTTTTGCAGCTTTAAGACGTTTGTTTAATGCAACAATACATTCACGACGAGGTATAATTACAGAAACACCTTTATATCCGATTTCTTCTTTGAAGACTGCTACGTTTTCTTCAAAATATTTTTTCAATGGATTGATTACACGAATATGTTTTGGATCAACACCAATACCAGTACAGATACTTTCAAGACGTCCTGTTGCAGAAGATTTTTGAGAACCTGTCATACCAGTGATTTCATTGTCAAGTATTACGACAGTAACATTGGCGTTATCTACGCAGCAATCCAAAAGGCCTGTCATACCACTATGAGTAAATGTAGAGTCTCCAATAACGGCTACAGATGGTAATAAGTCTGCTTCTGAAGCTCCTTTTGCCATAGTAATAGAAGCACCCATATCTACGGTAGAATAAATTGCTTCAAATGGAGGTAATGCACCTAATGTGTAGCAACCTATATCAGAAAATACTCTACCGCCCGGGAATGATTTCATTGCTTCGTTAAGTGCTGTATAAGAATCTATATGAGGGCATCCATCGCATAATTTTGGAGGACGAGGAGCTACCAAACTTGGAATTGGCATGCCGCATTCAACTTCTAATCCAAGGGCTTTGCCTACAGCGTTTGGTGATAATTCACCTGTACGTGGAAGGGTGCCGTCTAATCTACCTTTGATAACTTTTCCTTTATTAAGAATACCTCTAAGTAGACGTTCATATAATGGTTGACCTTCTTCTAAAATTAATATCTCATCGCACTCATCATATATCTTGGAAACAAGTTTTGTAGGCATTGGATATTGACTGATTTTAAGTACAGGATAAGGACATTTGCGGTCTGCAAAATTCTCCATTAAATAGTTATATCCAATTCCGCATGCGATAATACCTAATTTTTTGTTTTCTCCATCTATATATTTGTTAAATGCACTATTCTCTGATTCTTCAACCATGATTTGTTGTTTATCCAACAAACTTTGATATTGACGGCGAGCTACTGCAGGGAGAAGTATATATTGCATCTTATCTTTTGGATAAGACATCTCATTTTGAGCTCTTACTTCTGATTTACGTGTAACACCGGCACGAGAGTGAGCCATACGAGTTGTGATACGCATCATTATAGGCAATTTTAAACGCTCTGAAAGTTCGTAACCATAATGAATCATATCGTATGCTTCTTGTTGATTTGAAGGCTCTAAGGCAGGAATTAAAGCAAAGTCTGCATAGAATCTTGAATCTTGTTCGTTTTGTGATGAGTGCATTGATGGGTCATCAGCAGCTATGTAAATCAATCCACCATTAATACCTGTAATAGCAGAGTTTACAAAACAGTCTGCAGCCACATTCATACCTACGTGTTTACAGCAATATAGAGCTCTCTTGCCTGCATAACTCATTCCTAATGCAGCCTCCATTGCTGTTTTTTCATTTGCACACCACTCACTACGAATGCCACGCTCTTTTGCCATTTTAGAGTCTTGAATATACTCGGTTATTTCTGTTGAAGGAGTGCCGGGATAAGCATATACTCCTGATAATCCCGCATCTATGGCGGCTTGTGCTATGGCTTCGTCGCCTAATAATAATAATTTATCCATGTATTACTATATTTAAGGTAATTGTTAAATTGTCATTTTGAAAGTTTTAGTGTCTTTTTTGCTTGGCAAAGTTACAAATTATTATTGAATTATCAAATTTTTGGACCAATATTTATTTGTTGTATTGTCGTTCTCCAAATATTGATGTGCCAATGCGTACTATGGTGCTCCCTTCTTCTATAGCTATTTCATAATCGTGAGACATACCCATTGATATCTCTTTAAAAGAAGGGGTGTTAAAAGTGTTATTTTTTAAAATTTTAAAGGTGTTTGCTATCGATTGAAAATCTCTGCGTATTAAGTTCTTGTCTTCGGTTAATGAGGCCATGCCCATTACTCCGCAAAATTCTAAGTTCGAAAATTTGCTTATGTAGCTCGGAGTAAATAGATTTATTGCCTCTTCTGTAGTAAATCCTTGTTTTGTTTCTTCTTGCGCAACGTGCAATTCAATCAAAATTTTCTGCTTTTTTTGAAGTTTTAATGCAGTTTTATTTATCTCTTCCAATAGTCGCTCGTTAGAAACACTATGTATCATTTCTGCATTCGGTACCACAAATTTTACTTTGTTTGTCTGTAAATTTCCTATGAATTGCCATTTGATATCTTCCGGTAGTTCAGGTACTTTGGAAACCAATTCTTGTGGCCTATTTTCTCCAAAATATCTTTCGCCACACTTATATGCGGTAAGAATATCTTCTACCGGATGAAATTTGGAAACGCAAACTAATTTTACATGCTCCGGTATGGCTAATCTAATTCTATTTATGTTTTCTTGTATGTTTATCATTGTTTTTCTGTCGGTTCGTATTTAAATACATCAAGAATCATCGTTTCGGTTATAGATGTAATGGTATAATCCATAATACTGGTACTAAATTCTTTTTTCACAACAGCTAATGCATCTTCTAAAGAAGAGGCTTGCGCCATTAACGTTTGTGATATTTTCTTTTCGATACCCCTTTCTTCGTCTATGGATTCGAAAGCGACTTTACATTTATACCATTTATCTCCCTCTTCATTAAATAGTACATCAGAAAATTTACATCTCTTGACTGATGCTACCATAAAATTCCCTGTTGCGAAGGCTTGACATTTATCACATATTATTGTTTCTGCTTCTGTAAATGATAATGCATCTACTAAATATGGTTCTGTAGTCTTTTTTTGAATTCCGTTTTCCGCTATTTTCTCGTATGTTACTTTACATTCAAACCATGTTGCCATATTAATAAAATGTTTTAGTTAATTTTTCTATGAATTTTCTCGATTCTTTACTCTCTTTAAAATTTGTTTTCTTTAATATTTCGATATATTCTGAAAATATTTTTGAACTTGGTAATTCAGGATATTCATTGATATAATTGATAATCTCATTCTTAAAATCCATATCCATTTCGTGTGTATTCCAATTAAATGCAGGTGTATTATCTATTCCGAATATCAATAGCATTAAATACATTTGTTGAAATTCATGGAGCTCTTGGAAACACGTACTGTCGGTACATTCTTGTAATATCATTTCCGTGTTGTGCAGTCGATTGGCAATCTCACTACAAGGAACTACTATTCCGGCATCTATTATTACCGGATCTTCAATCTCTTTTTGCTGTACGATAGATAATTCTATTTCGCATGGAGATAAGTAGTCAATAAACAAAGATGTAACATAATATGGTAAAATATAGTAACTTAATTCACCTTCGATGTTGTATAAAACAATGCCATATTTTTGTAACTCTAATCTTTTTCGTTCTGTAATTTCTTCAATTTTATAATTATCTATGTCAGTGGAGAAAATCAAAGTGTTTATTGAATCGGATATTAAGCTTCCCATATCGTTCAAATATTGAACATATAAATTACGTATTTCTAAAGCCTCATCTTTAGAATATTTTGAGTCGGATATTTTTGAGGTGATTTTTGAGAGTGTTTTAATGTCAAAATTATCAGCCTCAGAGATAAGTTTTTGAGTTTCTTTATAATCATTATTAATGCAACTTGCTAATAATAAGATTGATAGAATGATAGTAAATGTTTTTTTCATATTATTGAGTATATAAATAGTTAAGTTCTTTTGTTCTACAAATGTAGTTATTTATTATGAAATAGACAATAATATTTTTAATTATTTTATTGTAATAATTCAATTAGTCAATAGTGTGTAATGAAGATGGAATTGCTTTACTAATGGTTTTGTGTAATCATGTATTGATATTTTAATTTATTGTGTTGTGTATCAGTGCTTAAATATAATAATAAAGATGGTTGTATTATAAATAGAATGCTAATTATAAAAAAAATAGTAAATTTGCAAAGTAAAAATCGGTGATATGGCTAAATCAAAATTGTCTAATACTAATAATAAAAGTGAATCTAAAGTGGTAAGTCTTGAGGGAAAAATTCCTCCTCAAGCTTTGGAAATGGAAGCCGGCGTATTAGGAATATTACTGCGCAGAAAAGATGCGTTTTCATCAGTGTCAGATATTTTAAAACCTAATTATTTTTATAAACCGGCACATGAAAAAATATATGCAGCTATTCAGCAACTTTCTTTATCACAAAATAGCGTTGATATATTAACAGTTGCACAACAGTTGCGTCAGAATGGCGATTTGGAACTTGTGGGTGGTATAGAATATTTATCGTCATTAAATGCTTCTAATACAGCTTCTGTTGTGAATATTGAATATTATGCACGTATTATTGTTCAGAAATATGTATTAAGAGAAACGATAAACAGTTGTTCGGATTCCTTAATTAAAGCGTATAATGATACTGCTGATGTTGATGAGGTACTTCAGGGCTTGTCAAATGCTATTTTTGAATTGCAACGCAATAGTATGCGTAGAGATTTTAAACACATAGAGCCTGTTGTCAATGAAGCTTTACGCAGAATTTCAGAAGCATCAAAAAATAAAGATAAGATGAGCGGAATCCCAAGTGGATTTAAAGAATTAGACGCTGTAACTTCCGGTTGGCAAAAGAGTGATTTAGTTATTATTGCTGCTCGTCCTGCAATGGGAAAAACCGCCTTTGTATTGTCAATGGCAAAAAATATTGCTGTTGATCAAAACATTCCTTGCGCAATCTTTTCTTTAGAGATGAGTGATGTTCAGTTAGTAAATCGTTTAATTGTCAATGTTACCCGTATTACTGGTGATAAAATAAAAAATGGAACACTCGAAGACCATGAATGGGAACAATTGAATAATAAAGTTAATGTTTTACTTAATGCTCCTATTTATGTTGACGATACCCCTCAACTATCGGTTTTGGAACTGAAAACAAAAGCTCGAAGATTAGTAAAAGAGCATAACGTTCAGATAATTATTATCGACTATTTACAACTTATGACTGCAGAAGGAATGAATTTTTACAGTCGAGAGGGAGAGGTGAGTCTTATTTCCCGATCGTTAAAAGGTTTGGCAAAAGAGTTGGATATTCCAATAATAGCTTTAGCTCAAGTAAATCGTAATAATGAGTCTCGTGGTGCTACAAATTCTATTGATGGTAGAAAACCTCAATTGAGTGATTTACGTGAGTCCGGCGCTATTGAGCAAGATGCAGATATGGTTTGCTTTATACATCGTCCTGAATATTATAAGATTTACGAAGACCCGAATACAGGTATGGATTTTCGTGGCTTGGCACAAATTCTTATCGCAAAACATAGAAATGGTGCAACAAAAGATATAAATCTGAGATTTATCAATGAGTATGCTCTCTTCTTGAATAACGGGGATGATTCTTTTGAAAATAGAGTAGTTACTTCAAATAGAAACAGAAGGTCGGATGTTACGAATAATATTGTAACAACACCTCTGCCTGATATTCATGCAGATAATGATTTTGACGGAATAAGTAAATATAATATTCATCAATCGGAATTCTAATATTATTAATTATAAAACACACAATTCTTATGTCAGAAAAAAATGAAATCGGGCTTCCCGAAAATGCTGCCAGAGAGTTAAAACCGGGTGAGAAATACGAGCCAATATTGCCCTCAAATCAGGTAGTTCCTGAAGTGAGTGCATATTCGGTTTCTCTTGGTTTGGTTATGGCTATATTATTCTCTGCAGCGGCTGCTTATTTAGGCCTTAAAGTAGGCCAAGTTTTTGAAGCGGCAATTCCTATTGCAATTATTGCTGTCGGATTGTCTAATGCTACAAAAAGAAAAAATGCTTTAGGAGAAAATGTAATTATCCAATCTATTGGATCTGCATCCGGTGTAATTGTTGCCGGTGCAATTTTTACTTTGCCGGCTTTGTATATTCTTCAAGCCAAATATCCTGAAATTTCAGTTTCATTTATTCAAGTATTTTTAAGTTCTCTACTTGGAGGTATCTTGGGTATTTTATTCTTGATTCCTTTCAGAAAATATTTTGTAAGTGATATGCACGGAAAATATCCTTTCCCTGAAGCAACAGCTACTACTCAAGTGTTGGTTTCAGGTGAAAAGGGTGGTGGACAAGCAAAACCTTTATTAATCGCAGGATTGGTAGGTGGATTATACGATTTCCTCGTTTCCAGTTTCGGTGCTTGGAGTGAAACTCTCTCTTCCAGAATGATTCCTTGGGGAGAAGGTATTGCCCAAAAATTAAAATTGCAATTTTCATTGAATACTAGTGCTGCCGTTCTTGGTCTTGGCTTTATTATCGGTTTGAAATATAGCCTTATCATTTGTGCCGGTTCTTTCTTCGTTTGGTTTTTTGTTATTCCGTTATTGGGAATGACTACCGACGGTACTATGATGTTGAGTGATAAGGACCCTGAATTTATTTTTAAAGAGTATGGTAGAATGATTGGTGTCGGTGCTATTGCTATGGCAGGTGTTATCGGTATCATCAAATCATGGGGAGTAATAAAAGGTGCTGCAGGTCTTGCTGTTAAAGAGTTAGGTGGTAAGGGTAAAGCAATTGCTAATGCCGTTCCTCGTACAGAAAAAGATTTGTCAATGAAATTTATCTTGATATCAATTGTAGCCGCACTTATTATAGTATTTGTTTTCTTCTATTTTGGTGTTATTCCAAATTTTGTGCAAGCTTTAGTTGCTTTCGTTGTTGTAGTAATTATTGCCTTCTTATTCACTACTGTAGCTGCAAATGCTATTGCAATTGTAGGATCTAACCCAGTGTCTGGTATGACATTGATGACTTTGATAGTGGCTTCCGTTATCTTAGTTGCTGTCGGCCTTAAAGGAACCAGCGGAATGGTGGCTAGTATGGTTATTGGTGGTGTTGTCTGCACAGCTTTATCTATGGCAGGTGGTTTTATTACTGATTTAAAAATCGGTTATTGGATTGGTACTACACCTGCAAAACAAGAAACATGGAAGTTTTTAGGTACACTTGTTTCTGCAGCTACTGTTGGTGGCGTTATTTTAGTGTTAAATAAAACTTATGGTTTTTCAGGCGAAAATGCACTTGTTGCCCCTCAAGCTAATGCTATGGCTGCTGTTATTGAACCACTTATGATGGGTCAAGGTGCACCTTGGCTACTTTATGGTTGTGGTGCCGTATTGGCATTATTGCTCAACTTTATCGGTGTTCCTGTATTACCTTTCGCTCTTGGTATGTTTATTCCTTTGCACTTAAATGTTCCTTTATTAATTGGTGGATTAGTTAGTTGGTTTGTTTCTACTCGTTCAAAGAATGCATCTGTAAATAGTGCACGAATGGAAAGGGGTACTCTTTTAGCATCCGGATTTATTGCAGGTGGTGCCCTTATGGGAGTTGTTTCTGCCGCTATTAAATTCTTAGGTGTTGATTTATATATGACGGAATGGAATCATACTATTTCTGCTCAAATCTTGGCAGTAGTAATGTATATCGCTATTATTGTTTATTTGTGTATTGCAAGTATGAAAGCTAAAAAGGATGAATAATTAATACTATTTATTCAGGATAAAAAAAGAGCTCGGTGTATTTACCGAGCTCTTTTTTTATACATTAAACGGGAATTAAATATTTATGTTCTATTATATTTTTTTTTGGTGAACATTTTTTCAGAATATAATAATCTGATATTGTATTAGTAGTAATGATTTTAAAATCAAGTTGATAGTATTATTCCTCGAACGTCGGAAAAGTCGTGTTTCTCTAATGAAACCGGTGATATTAAAAAGTCCATTACTCCGAAGTCCATAAAATTCAATTGAAAATCTTTGCCTTCAAAAGAATCTATTTGTAGCAATATTGTCCAATCTTCAAATGGCGATTCCCAAGTCTCCCATTCACGATGAGTTGGTTCCGCAAAGAGAATGTGCTCATCTTCGAGTTTGCCCATATCGTTTGTAAAACAGATTTCTAACTCATTCGGAGATGTTTGGTTATCTTCTTCGTCGACTAAAATCACTTCCCTAAGTGTATCAGTCGTAGGGAAATATAATATTTTAACTGCATCCGGATTACTTACATGTCCTCCTATTTCATAGTCAGCATTAGAATAACCTATATAATGATCTATTTTTGCAAAAAAAGATAATAACCCGGTGTGCGGTAATGGATTGTTAGGTGCAAATGAAGCTAACTGCTCTAAATTTATTTGGCAAATAAAGAAATATGGGTATTGATCTCCGTCTTCATCAATATACATAGGATAGTCAACTCCGATAGGTAAGTCAGGATTGCCCCAAAACCTGGAATGGCCTACTGCTATCTTATTCTCAGGTATTTGTATTTTTAATCTAATTGGGTTCACAGGTTAATATTCTTTATAGTAATGTAACTATAATTTATTTCAAAAACTTGATAATATTATTGTCGCCAACCTTAATAAAATAGATTCCGGTAGATAGAGATGAGATGTCTATTCCATTGAAATACATTGTTTTATATAATAATTTGCCATCTATAGAGTAGATGTTTAATGTTGCTTCTTCTGCAATATTATCGATAAAGAGTTTATCTTCACTAATATACCATTTTACATTGTTAATATTATTTGTGCTTTCGGATAATTCAATTCTTTTTGCTAAATAGATTTCAAATCTATTATTGTCTGTTATTTTTGAAGAATGAAAGTTATATTGGTTTATCTCATTGAGATTTATGTTGAGATTATCTTCTTTGTCAATTAAATATAAGTTATACTCTTTTGAATCGAATGTGAATTTATCCAAACTGATAGAATAATTCTTTGTCGTATCAGGAATGTTAATTCCTAAAGAAATGGAATTGAGTATACTGCTATCCGATAATGCGTTGTAACACAAATTTATACCATTATATATAGAGTATATTTGAGGACAATCACTTCCAATAAATTTCATTAAATCTTTATTATACTCGTATTGTTCGGAATATTTGTTGCTTATTAAAAAAGTAGTTTTATCTAATTGCGAATTATTATTATTTAATGATAATACAATTCTGTTCTCAAACTCGTTCGACTCAGATAATATATTTGAAGTGTTTTTTCGAAAAGAAACAATACCTGTATCAGATACTTGAACAAGGAATGAACGATAAGGTAAAATATTTGCTTCACAAACTTCTGATTGATAATATTTCTTTCCGATAGAATCGGGAATTGAAATATAGTTTACTTTTTCATTATTTACATACATATCATGATTTTTAATGTCGTAAAGTAAACCGGTACTTATTAGGTTCCATCCATGATATGCTGTGTTTGTAGAGGAATTGTTATAATACGTAACTTCTACATCATGAAGTGGGGTAGCAGTATTAGATGAGTAAGAATTTATATGATGCAGTTGTATAGAATCGTGTGTGATGAAATAGTATGTTTCTAACTCCGGAGTGCTAGTAGCTACAATATATCCACGTCCTGAACGTAATGTGTCGTTTGCATTTAAGGTAATCCATCCATATTTTTCCGAATTAGACGAAATGGTAGATTCATGTCCATATTTTGCAACACGCTCACCATCATGTTTTTTAATGATAAAATCTCTACCATAGACAGGTGTTATATGATTTGATTTTTTTATATCACTAATGGCACAATCGAATGGCAAACTGAAGTAGTAAAACCTTTGATTATTAATCTTAAAATGTACTCCTATACCATGGTCGGCATAATAAGTTTCTCCTTCTACAATATCGAATTTACTTGAAGAGGCGTCTCTTCCTTGGAGTAACAATATTGTATCTGCATGATATGAATAGGGTATAGTGAAATATTTTTTTGAATAATAATTACACATTAAAGAGTCAATAGGTACGTAAGTATTACTGATTCCCCAACATTGATGTGCAAAGTATTGAGGGTAAAATCTACTTTTGATGAAAGTATTTTCATAATTAGGATTATTTATAATATTGTGGATGTATGTTTCTTCGGTTTTTTTACAAAAAGAACTTGAACAGTAACATATTATCGGTCCACCCTGCATAGTGATATATCTTAGGCTGTCACACCCTTCAATTGCGGATGAGAATAGCTTTTTAACACCGGTAGGAATAATAAGTTCTCTGATTTTTGTATTTTTGAATGTTCCGATTAAGTTACTTTGCAGTTTATCGCTCAGTTTAATATAGCTTAATGACGAGCAATTTTCAAAGCAAGACATTAATACTTTTCTTGTATTATTGGGAATAATTACAGAATCTAATTGAGAGCAATTCATAAAACAAGCAGTACTTATTGAATCTAAAGAATCAGGGAAGTACACTCGCTTTAAATTACTACAATTTTTGAAAGCAGAATCTCCTAATGAAATAATGTTATTGGAAAAATTGATATAAGAGAGATTCGTACACCGAGCAAATGCAGCTTTATTAATTTTAATACAATTTTTTGGAATTGAAATACTATATAATGAAATACATTTATAAAGAAAAAAATCCGGTATTTGTTTTATGGTATCCGGTAATTCTATATGTTTCAGATTAGTGCAGTTTTCAAATGTATTATCTCCTAATGAAGTAACACTATTTGGTATAATGATACTATCTAATGAAATACATTTATAAAGAAAAAAATCCGGTATTTTTTTTATTGTATCCGGTAATTCTATATGTTTCAGATTAGTGCAGTTTTCAAATGTATTATCTC